>NZ_JAPFQV010000022.1:0-80307 GCF_033804685.1 Micromonospora sp. RTP1Z1 | reverse complement strand
GGGTCTGAAGCAGGTCGACGGGTGGCAGGACATGCCGCTGACGCAGGCCGCGCAGACGGTGCAGGTGTCGGCTTACCCGGACGCCTACGCCCAGTGGGAGCAGCAGGCCGCCGACCTCGTCGCCCAGTACTGGAACAGCTGACACAAGCGAAGAGACGCGTGACAAGCCGCTGGCCGGCACCCCAACACCGGGGTGCCGGCCAGCGGCATGTCCACGTACCGCAGAAAAGACCGCGACCAGCGGACGGTCGCCCCAGCCCCATTCAGGGGCAGGGCGCGTACAGGCGCCGGGTGCCGGCCCCCGCGGCGTAGGCGGCCCGGTCGCTGAACCGGCAGCCGAAGTCGGGCGCTGCCACCGCCCGAGGATCGGTGACCGCGTCCCCCGCCGGCCGGTTACCCGTGCGTACCCAGTTGGTGAGGTCGTCCCAGGCGGCGCCGGCCTCGGTCGGGCTGAACTCGCAGTGCTGGGAGGCCCGGATCGCCCGCTGCACCACCAGCCGGCTGCGCCCGTGCCACGCCGCGTCCTGGGCGTACGCCTGCTCCATGGAGAAGGGCACGAAGAGGTCGCCGAGGTCGTGCAGGCTGAGTACCGGCGCGGTCGGCCGGCCGTTGATCCGGGGCACCTCGGTCAGCGCGGGGGAGAGGCGCTGCCACAGGTTCTCCGGGGCGACCCGCTGGACGGTGGCGTTGACGTCCACCGGGCTGTTCGGGGTGTACCGGGTCAGCAGGTTGGTGGCGAGCTGCCCTGGCCGCTGCGCGGGGGAGTCCCCGCCGCTGGTGGTGCTGATCGCGAAGAGGAAGTCCTTCCAGACCGCGAATGAGGCCTCGGCGCCGGGCCGGTTCCCGCCGGAGCGGTTGACGGTGATGGCACGGAGCTGCTTGCCCAGCTCGTTGGTGGTGTCCGGGCCGCCCGGTGCGAGCCCGGCCAGGCCGAGCGCCACCTGGATCTTCGGCACCGCGTTGCTGAGGTAGTCCGTCGGCGTGGGGTACGCCCGGACCCCGGCGAGCGCCTGCGCGACGAGGTTGTAGTCCAGGAAGAAGTCGAGCAGCTGGTGGTCGCCGAGCACCCCGCACATCGGCAGCGCCCCGTCGTAGAAGCCGGGGTGCTGCTCCAGCGACCTGCCGATGATGTAGCCACCCATCGACACCCCGGCCATCAGCACCCGGTGGGGTCGCTTCACGGTACGACGGTAGAGGTCGGCGAGGTCCCGGGTGCTCAGCACGCCGGAGCGGATGTCGAAGCCGTTGCTGTAGTACGACGACGACGCCCAGGCGTACCCCTGCTCCAGCATCCGCTGCCGCAGGCCGAACGCCGGCGTCTCCGGGGAGAGGACGGTGGTCTGGCCGCGGTAGCCGTGCGTCCACATCACCAGGTCGCCGTTCCAGTCGGCGGGTACCTCGATGATGTAGCCGGCGTGTTCGTGCACGCCCTGCCGGACGGTGGTGGGGGCGCCCCGCACGACCAGCGGGTCCAGCGGCGGGTTGCTGATGGTGTAGCCGGGCAGCGGCTGGCTGCCGTCGTCGTGGTGGTCGGCGGCGACGGCCGGCGCCGCGCCGGCGAGCCCGACCGTGAGGGTCAGGGCCGCGCCGGCGGCGAGCAGGCGGCGGACCAGACGGGTGGTTGAGGTCAGCATCGTTGCTCCCCCGGGGACGGTGCCGCCCACCTGGGGCGACCAGGCGGGACGGAGGCCTACCGGCCGGTAGCGCCCTGAAACTAGGCCTGCTGTCGATCGCTGTCAATCACTCCCTGACCGAACGGTCAGTCAGGTCCGCCCGATCCGCCCACAGTGGTCGCTCACACCAGACCGTGCGCCAGCATCGCCTCCGCCACCCGCCGGAACCCGTTGATGTTCGCCCCGGCCACGTAGTCGCCGGGCAGCCCGTACTCCTCGGCGGTGGCCCGGCAGCGGGCGTGGATGTCCCGCATGGTCTCCCGCAGCCGCTGCTCCGACTGGTCGAACGTCCACGAGTCGCGGCTGGCGTTCTGCTGCATCTCCAGCGCACTCACCGCGACCCCGCCGGCGTTGGCCGCCTTGCCCGGGGCGAACCGCACCCCCGCCCGCCCGAGGATCCGCACCGCCTCCGGGGCGGTCGGCATGTTGGCCCCCTCCACCACCGCGACGCAGCCGCCAGCCACCAGCGCCGCGGCCTCCGCGCCGCCGATCTCGTTCTGCGTCGCGCACGGCAGGGCCAGATCACACGGGACCTCCCACACGGTACGACCGGAGACCGCCACCGCGTGCGGCACGTGCCGCACGTAGTCGTCCAGCCGGGCCCGGCGTTCCTCCTTCAGCTCCCGCAGCAGCTCCAGCTCGATGCCCTTCTCGTCCAGCACGTAGCCGTCCGAGTCCGAGCAGGCCACCACCGTCCCGCCGAGCTGGTGCACCTTCTCGATCGCGTACGTCGCCACGTTGCCCGAACCGGAGACCACCACCCGCTTGCCGTCGAGGCTGTCCCCGGTCTGCTTCAGCATCTCCTCGGCGAAGAAGGCCGCCCCGTACCCGGTGGCCTCCCGTCGCACCTGCGCGCCCCCGTACGACAGGCCTTTGCCGGTCAGCACCCCCGACTCGTACCGGTTGGTGATCCGCTTGTACTGGCCGAACAGGTAGCCGATCTCCCGGCCGCCGACCCCGATGTCCCCGGCCGGCACGTCGGTCTGCGCGCCGATGTGCCGGTACAGCTCGGTCATGAAGCTCTGGCAGAAGTGCATCACCTCGCGGTCCGAACGGCCCTTCGAGTCGAAGTCGGCGCCGCCCTTGCCGCCGCCGATCGGCAGCCCGGTCAGCGCGTTCTTGAAGATCTGCTCGAAGCCGAGGAACTTGACGATCCCCAGGTACACCGACGGGTGGAAGCGCAGGCCGCCCTTGAAAGGGCCGAGCGCGCTGTTGAACTCCACCCGGAAGCCACGGTTCACCCGGACCCGGCCGTGGTCGTCCTCCCACGGCACCCGGAAGATGACCTGCCGCTCCGGCTCGCAGATCCGCTCGATGATCCGCGCGTGCGCGTACTCGGGGTGACGGGCCAGCGCCGGGCCGATGCTCTCCAGCACCTCCCGCACGGCCTGGTGGAACTCGGGCCACCCGGGTTCCGCCTGACCACACTGGCGAACACCGTCTCGACTGCCTCCGGCATCACCGACACGTCCCTTCCGGTCCCGGCGGCCGCCTCGTCGCCACCGCCGGATCGGCATCCCGCCGACGCCCCCGGATACGGATCGTCACCGCTGTCCGGTTCACTGATCGGGTGGACGAGTTGATCTGGGACGCGGTCCGGGCCTCGCGCGGCTGGCTGGACGCCGCCAACGGCACCGGCGACGCCGAGCTGACCTGTCGGATCCTGAAGCTCACCGAGGAGGCGGGGGAGGCGGCCGCGGCCTGGATCGGGGTGCTCGGGCAGAACCCGCGCAAGGGCGTGACGCACCGCCGCGAGGACGTGGCGGCGGAGCTGGCGGACGTCGCCTTCACGGCGCTCGTCGCCATCGAGAGCCTGGGGCTGGACGCGCGGTCGGTGGTGTCGGCGTGTGCGGCGAAGGTGCGGGATCGCGCCTCATCCTGAGCCTTCGGGGGTTCGGCTTGTTGCGGGTCCGTGGGTGGTTGTGGCCCGCCGTGCCTTTCGGTTCCTGGGCGGGGTCCGCCGGGTTGGTGCCGGGGTGTCCGGTGGGTGTGGTTGCCGGCGGGTCGGGTCTCTGGTGTCGGTTGTCCGGTTCTGGGCCGCGCCCTCGGGTGGTGTGGTGCCGGATGTCGGGTTCGGGGTGTGACCGGTGGCATGCTGGCGGCGGAATGGTGGGGGGCCGGGGGTCGTTACATATCGCGTACGACCGAGTACCTGGCCCGCTCGATGGGCTGGTGGACGGGCCCCCGGAATGATGGCGGGCCGGCGGTCGTTACACATGGTCCCGACGCCGTGAAGAGGCCCCCCGCCCCGCGGTTGACATCGGGCAGAGACTTCCCCCCTTGAAACTTTGGGCGCCTGACGTGGTGCTTGCGCATGTCCCGACCCCCGTCGGATGTGCGCCAACCCCCCGAGGAGCTTCGTCATGAACTCGATTCTGCGTAAGAGCGTGCTGGGTGTTGCTGGTCTGGCGTTTACCGGTGGTGTGTTCGCCGGTCCGATCGCCGCCCACGCCGACACGGGCCCGGTGGCCGGCAAGCCCGCCGCGGTGGCGGTGCAGGCTGACAAGCCGGACATGGGCAAGCTGATTCCGCATGGTGTGCAGGGCGCCCAGTCGAAGATCACGCTGAACGGTGAGCAGACCGGCAACGTGAAGGCGATCATCGCGGCGACGAAGAAGGCGGGTCTGCCGGAGCGGGCCGCGGTCATCTCGATCGCCACGAGCTTGCAGGAGTCGAAGTTGGAGAACCTGGGTCATCTGGGTGACGCCAACGACCACGACTCGCTGGGCCTGTTCCAGCAGCGTCCGACCTCGGGTTGGGGTACGCCGGAGCAGATCACCGACCCCGAGTACGCCACGACCGCGTTCCTGAAGGGTTTGAAGCAGGTCGACGGGTGGCAGGACATGCCGCTGACGCAGGCCGCGCAGACGGTGCAGGTGTCGGCTTACCCGGACGCCTACGCCCAGTGGGAGCAGCAGGCCGCCGACCTCGTCGCCCAGTACTGGAACAGCTGACACAAGCGAAGAGACGCGTGACAAGCCGCTGGCCGGCACCCCAACACCGGGGTGCCGGCCAGCGGCATGTCCACGTACCGCAGAAAAGACCGCGACCAGCGGACGGTCGCCCCCAGCCCCAAAGCGCAACCACGCCCACGGAGCAAGGCAGGCCCGGCTGATCCGACGACTGCTGGGTACGTACCCCCGCGGGGACCGGGGAGAGGGGATCAGCATGGCCGTGTCCGAGGACGACGACAGGTATCGCCGGGTCGAGGCGGCCGGCGAGGATCCGGCGATCGAGGTGTCCGGTGGCCCGGTGCCGTTCCGGCGCTGGTCCTGGCCCGTTCCGGTCCGCCTGCTGAGCGCCGCCGCCGTGCTGGTGGTGGCCCTCGGCGTCGTCGCCGTGGCGGCGACGCTGTCCCACCCGGCCCGACTGGGCTTCGCCTTTTCCGGCGCCGAACCCCCGTCCGTGACGACCGCCGGCCGGCGCCGGGCCAGCTTCGAGCTGGTGGACGGGTTGACCGCGTTCGGGCTGCGCACGGCCGACCTCGGCGACGAGCTGTATCGGATCGAGGTGCCGGCCGACGGGGGTGTGACGCCGCGCCCGGAGGTGCGCGGCGACCGGGTGCGGCTGCGCGTCGAGGAGAACGGGCGACGCGGTCCGGCCGCCGTCCAGGTGTTGCTCAACTCCCGGGTCGAGTGGCGACTGCGGCTGGCGGGCGGGGTCAGCGACCAGCTGCTCGACCTGAGTGGGGGCCGGCTGGCCGGGATCGAGCTGGTCGGTGGCTCGTCCCGGACCGAGCTGCGGCTGCCCCGGCTCACCGGGACACTGACCGTGCGGCTGACCGGTGGGACGAGCCAGCTGACCGTCCGGGTTCCCGACGCGTTGCCGGTCCGGGTCCGCGCCGCCTCCGGCGCCGGCTCCCTAGCGGTGTACCAGGAGCGTCGGGACGGGGTGGCGGCCGGCGACCTGGTCAGCTCGCCCGGCTGGGACCGCGCGGTCGACCGGCTCTACGTCGACCTGATGGCGGGGGCGAACACCGTGACCGTCGAGGAGGCTTGAGCGTACAGTCGGGGCGGTGGACCGTACCGAATCGTTGCCGGCGCAGACCCTGCCACCCGGCGTGGCCTCCACCGACCCGGGCAGCGTGCTGCTCCCCGGCCACGACGTGCCGCTGGGGCGGTACACCACGGTGCGTCGGTTGCTGCCGCAGCGGCAGCGCCGGTTGGTCGGGGCCTGGTGTTTCGTCGACCACTTCGGACCGGACGACGTCGCGGAACGGCCTGGTATGGAGGTGCCGCCGCACCCGCACACGGGCCTGCAGACGGTGACCTGGCTGCTCGACGGGGAGATCCTGCACCGGGACAGCCTGGGCAACGTGCAGCCGATCCGGCCCGGCCAGTTGAACGTGATGACCTCCGGCCACGGCATCGCCCACTCCGAGCGGTCACCGGCGGAGCATCCGCCGGTCATGCACGGCGTGCAGCTGTGGGTGGCGCTGCCCGACCCGGCGCGGGCCGGTGCGGCCGATTTCGCCCACCACGCGGAGCTACCCCGCTGGCGTGACGGCGACCTGGACATCACCCTGCTGGTGGGTGAGGCCGGCGGCGAACGCTCCCCGGCCGTGGTGCACACCCCGCTGGTCGGCGCGCAGCTCGAGGTGCGCGGTCCGGCGCCGGCCACGCTGCCGCTGCGCCGCGACTTCGAGTACGGGCTGCTGGCGATGTCCGGCTCGGCGGTGGCGGACGGGGTGCCGTTCGCTACGGGCGCGCTGCTCTACCTGGGCGCCGGCCGGGACGCCTTGACCCTGCGCGCGGCACCGGGCAGCCGGCTGCTGCTGCTGGGTGGCGCGCCCTTCGACGAGCCCCTCGTGATGTGGTGGAACTTCGTGGGCCGGTCGCACGAGGAGGTCGCGGCCGCCCGGGAGGACTGGATGGCCGGCCGGCGGTTCGGGACGGTGGCCGACGACCCGGCGCCGACGCTGCCGGCCCCGGCGCTGCCCACCACCCGGCTCAAGGCCCGCGACCGTCGCGGCGGCCTCATCGGCTGATTGGGCGGCCCCGTCCTGGGTAGACGCCGGGCATGCCGACCAGTGCGATCTCCAGCATCGAGGACAAGAAGCGACTGGTACGCCGGCTCGCCGGTGACGGTCGCGGTTTCGCCGAACAGTACGGCTTCCGGGTCCTGAACAACCCGTCCAGCCTGTTCCAGGTGCTCTGTCTGTCCGTCCTGCTGTCCCGGAAGGGGGATTTCCGCCGGGCGGTGGAGGCCGCGGCCGCGCTGCGCGACGAGGGTTGGGACAGCGCCGCCCGGTTGGCCCGTTCGATGCACGTCGACCGGGTGCGGGTGCTGCGCGCGCACGGCCAGCGCGGCGACGTGGACGGGCTCGCCGACGTGCTGGGCGACCTCGCCCAGACCGTCGTGGAGCGCTACCGGGGCGACCTGCGGCGGTTGCGGACGGCGGCGCACCAGGATCCGGCCCGGGAGCGGAAGCTGCTCACCGACCTGCCCGGAGTGGACGACGAGGTGACCGAGCTGTTCCTGCGGGAGGCGCAGGCGGTGTGGCGGGAGGTGGCGCCGGTGGCCGACCGCCGGGCCCTGGTGGCCGCGCGCCGCCTGGGTCTGGGCCGTTCCGCCGACGACCTGGCCAACCTGGCCGGCAGCGGCGAGTCGGAGCGGTTGGCCTGGCTGGTCGGGGCGTTGGCCCGGGTGGACCTGGAGAAGCGGTACGCGGAGCTGACCGGCTGATCGGGACGTGCCGCGGGACACAGTTCCGCGATACTCACCCGAAAGGCTGACCCGGCATCGTATGATGATCGTGGCAGCGATGCCCGCCCGGTTCGGGCGAACATCCACCGCCTGTCGGTCGCGACCCGGTTCGGGCGCGGACCGCCGGGAGCAGGTGCTGCGTGGCGCCCCAGGTCGCGGTTCGTGACCCGGGGCGCCCGCCTGTCACCAGGCGTCTACTTCGCCAGGCCGGCGATCAGGTTCACCGTCGCCGCGACGATCACCGCCCCGAAGAGGTACGACAGCAGCGCGTGTCGCAGCACGGTCCGGCGTATCTCCGCGCTGGACAGGTCGGTGTCGGAGACCTGGAACGTCGCCCCTACCGTGAACGCCAGGTACGCGAATTCCGCGTAGCAGGGCGGATCGTCCTGGTGGAAGTTCACCCCGCCCGGCTCCCCGCCGTAATACAGCCGGGCGTACCGGGTGGTGAAGACCGTGTGCACGACGAACCAGGAGAGCACCACGCTGAGCACGGCCAGCCCATCGTAGGCGTCCAGCGGTGGCCCGCGACGAGTCGAGTGCGCGGTGGTCAGCACCACCCCGACCGCGAGCAGGCTGGCCAGGCAGGCGCCCAGCAGCAGCACGTCCCGCACCGCCCGGTTCGGGTCCTCGTGCACCGCGAGCCGCGCGGTACCGGCGGCGTCCATGCGCCACAGCCGACGCCAGAGCAGGACCAGCCAGCTCAGCGCGGCGGCGTCCCAGCCCACCAGCGGGCCGACCGTCGGCGAGACCAGGGCCCCGAACAGTCCACCGCAGGCCACCCCGACCAGCCCCATCACGATGAGCTGGAGCGCAACCGGGGTGTGTCCGTCCGGGTGGCTAACCGTGCGCCGCACCGCCGGCGGCGGGTCAGATGCCGCGCAGGTGCTGCGAGACCCGCTGGTGCCGCTTGTCCCGGGCCTGCGCCGCCCGCTGCGAGGGGCCGACCTCCGGGGCGGCGTCGATGCCGGCCGACCGGGCCACCTCGTTGCCGTTGGCGTAGTCGACCGGTGGCAGCGCCCGCAGGGCCCGCAGCACGTCCGGCGGCGCGCCCTCCCGTTCGGCCTCGCGGACGACGTCGTCCTTACCGGCCGGGTAGTCCAGCGCGGACAGGTAGTCGAGGACGTCGGTGTAACTCGCCATGGGTAGGGCTCCTCGCGCGTCGGTTGCGGTCACGACCGGCGGCGATTACCCGCCGGTCGTGACGTCACGCATGCCCGTACGCGGAAATCGGCGGCCCGTTTCCGCCCCCGCCCGGCGGGTACGCGGCGACGGCGAAGAGCCGAAGGGGGACCACCGATGAACTACGACACCTTCGTCGACCAGGTCGCGCAGCGGACCCGGGCGCCGTCGGAACGGGCGGTCGAGTTGACCCGGGCCACGTTGGAGACGCTGGCCGAGCGGTTGACCGGGGGCGAGCTGCTCGACCTGGCGGCCCAGCTGCCGAAGCCCCTCCAACTGGTGCTGAAGCCGAGCCCGGGCACGGAGGCGGCCGACCGGTTCGGCGCGGCCGAGTTCGTCGCCCGGGTCGGCCAGCGGGCCGGCATCGACGAGAACGCCGCCCGGGACGCGATCCGGGCGGTCTTCACCACGCTGCGCGAGGCGGTCAGCGGTGGCGAGTTCGACGACATCGTGGTGCAGCTGCCGCGCGACTACCGGGACATGGTGGAGCCGGCCCTGGCCCCCGGGGCGACCCTGCGCCGCGGCTGACCAGGCGCCGCCGTCGGCGCCTCGCCGCGGGTGACCCGTCGCCGCGGGCCGGGGCACGGTTAGCCGATCGCGCCTTCGGCGCGCAGGGCGGCGATCCGGTCGGCGTCGAAGCCAGCCTCCGCCAGTAGTTCGTCGGTGTGCTCGCCGGGCTGCGGCGGCGGTCGGCGTACCGAGGTCGGGGTGCCGGAGAAACGCGGCGCCGGGGCCGGCTGGGTCACCCCGTCGTGCTCGACGAAGACGCCCCGGGCGGCCAGGTGGGGATGCTCCGGCGCCTCCCGCCAGTCCAGCACCGGCGCGACGCAGGCGTCCGACCCGGCCAGCAGCTCCGCCCACTCGTCCCGGGTACGGGTGCGGAACAGCCGGCCCCACGCCTCGCGCAGCGCGGGCCAGTTCGCCGGGTCGGTCCGGTCCGGCGCCTCGTCGCCGGGGAGCGGGAATCCGGTGAGCTGGACCAGTTCGTCGTAGAACCGGGGCTCCAGCGCGCCGACGGCGAGGTGCCGCCCGTCGGCGCACTCGTACGTGTCGTAGAAGGGCGCGCCGCCGTCGAGGAGGTTCACCCCCCGCTCGTCCTGCCACATGCCGAACCGGCGCAGCGCATGGATCTGCGTGGCGAGCACCGACACGCCGTCCACGATGGCCGCGTCGACCACCTGGCCGGGCGCGCCGGCCCGGACGGCGTAGAGGGCGGCCACCACGCCCAGGGCCAGCATCATGCCGCCGCCGCCGAAGTCGCCGAGCAGGTTCATCGGCGGGACCGGGCGCTCGCCGGCCCGGCCGATGCCGTGCAGCGCGCCGGTCAGCGCCAGGTAGTCGATGTCGTGCCCGGCGGTCGCCGCGAGGGGACCGTGCTGCCCCCAGCCGGTCATCCGGCCGTACACCAGGCGTGGGTTGACCGCGAGGCAGTCGTCGGGGCCGAGCCCGAGTCGCTCGGTCACCCCCGGGCGGAAGCCCTCCACCAGCGCGTCCGCCCGCCCGACCAGGGCCAGCACCACCTCCCGGCCGGCCGCCGACTTGAGGTCCACGGCGAGGGAGCGGCGGTTTCGGTTGAGCAGGTCCCCGGGCGGGCTGCCGAATCCGGCGGGTGCCGTCCGGTCCACCCGCACCACGTCGGCGCCGAGGTCGGCCAGCATCATCGCGGCGAACGGGCCGGGCCCGATGCCGGCCAGCTCGATCACCCGGACGCCGGAGAGGGGGCCGACCGGGGCGGGCGCTGGGTCGTCGGTCATCGGGCCACGATAGGCGTCGGCCGTCCACCCCGTCGCCCCCTGGGCCGTCGGCGTACCGGCACACAGCGGTTGACCAGGGCAACCAGCTGACCTGGGGCGGAGGGTCCGACTTGGCGGACGAGGTGAGCCGGCCCTAATCTTGACGCCACGAGGGGAGTACTTCCCACGAACCATTCCGGTCAGTACGGCGCGCCCCGGGCGCGCCTCGGGTGGTTGCCCACGAGAACGGTGGGTGAAGGAGACCTCGAACATGTCACGGTGTTCGAGGAGGCCCCCATGCCCGAATTGTCAAACCTGTCCGCCGGCGAGCTGTCGTCGGTGGGCACCCCCACGCTGTGGGGGATGACCATCGCCGGGGTGCTCGCCCTGCTGGTGCTGGACTTCCTGGTCACCCGCCGCCCGCACGAGGTGTCGATCAAGGAGGCCCTCGGCTGGTCGGCGTTCTACATCGCCCTGCCGCTGGCGTTCGGCGCCTGGATCTGGTCCCGCTTCGGCTCGGAACTGGGCGTGCAGTACCTCACCGGTTACCTGGTGGAGAAGTCGCTCTCGGTCGACAACCTCTTCGTCTTCATGCTGCTGCTGGCCGCCTTCGCGGTGCCCGCCGTGCTCGCCCAGCGGGTGCTGCTCTACGGCATCGCCGGCGCGCTGGTGCTCCGCGCGATCTTCATCGCCCTCGGCGCCGCCGCCCTGCAGACGCTCGACTTCGCCTTCCTGCTGTTCGGCCTCATCCTGATCGCCACCGCGGTCAAGCTGCTGCGCGATGCCCTCTCCGGGCACCAGCAGGAGGTCGACATCAACAAGATGCGGTCGGTGAAGCTGCTGCGCCGGTTCATGCCGGTGGTCGAGGACTACCACGGCCCGAGGATGACCATCCGGCAGCACGGGCGCCGCGCGCTCACCCCGTTCGCGCTCGTGGTGGTCGCGGTGCTCGCCACCGACATCGTCTTCGCCGTCGACTCGGTGCCCGCCGTCTACGGCATCACCGAGGACCCGTACCTGGTCTTCGCGACCAACGCGTTCGCCCTGCTCGGCCTGCGGGCGCTCTACTTCGTGCTGCACGCCGCGCTCAGCCGGCTGGTCCACCTCAGCTACGGCCTGGCCATCATCCTCGCCTTCATCGGGGTCAAGCTCGGCCTGCACTGGGCGCACGGCATCTGGGCCGGGGTGCCGCAGATCCCGACCCTCGCCTCGCTCGGCGTGATCATCGGGGTCCTGGTGGTCGTGACCCTGACCAGCCTGCGCGCCACCCGCGACCACGAGCCCGGCGACACCGAGATCGTCACCGAGCGGCACTGACCCCGACCGGCCGCCGCGGTGGGTCACCACCGCGGCGGGTCCGGCCGATCGGGGTGTCCGACCCCACCCGCGGGTGGTACGACTGTCGGGTGGGAATTGTCTCGCCGGGCTTTCAGGGCCGGCCCCGCTCGGCCGAGCTGGCCCTGCCGCCGGGCCAGTACCTGACCGAGGACTTTCCGGTGCTCTCCGCCGGCCCGACGCCGAAAGTGCCGCTGGACACCTGGGAGTTCGTCCTGTCCACCGAGGGCGGCGCCGAGTTCCGGTGGTCCTGGAACGAGCTGATGGGCCTGCCGCTGGACACGCCCACGGTGGACATCCACTGCGTGACCCGGTGGTCCAAGCTCGGTACCAGCTGGCAGGGGGTGTCGCTGGACACCCTGCTGGAGGGGATCGACACCGCCGCGCGGTACGCGCTGGTCCACTCGTACGGCGGGTACACCACCAACCTGCCCCTGGACGACCTGCGCGGCGGCCGGGCCTGGCTGGCGCACACCTACGACGGCGGCCCGCTTCCCGCCGAGCACGGCGGCCCGGCCCGGCTGCTCGTCCCGCACCTCTACTTCTGGAAGTCGGCGAAGTGGGTGCGCGGCATCCGGCTGCTGGTCGACGACAAGCCGGGCTTCTGGGAGACCGCCGGCTACCACGACTACGGCGACCCCTGGCGTGAGCAGCGCTACCAGGGCGACTGAGGTGGCCGCGCCCACGACCGGCGGCCGGGTGAGCACCCCGCTGAGGTGGCGGGTGGCCCGGCTGGTGGAGCGCCGGGTGGAGACGCCGACCGCGCAAACCCTCGTCCTGGAGGTGCCCGGGTGGCCGGGGCACCTGGCCGGGCAGCACGTCGACGTCCGGCTCACCGCCCCGGACGGCTACCAGGCCGCCCGTTCGTACTCCCTCGCCGGGCTGGCCGAGGGCGACCGGATCGCGCTGACCGTCCAGCGGGTGCCCGACGGGGAGGTCTCGCCGTACCTGATCGACGTCTACGCCGAGGGCGACCCGGTGGAGGTGCGCGGCCCGGTCGGCGGCTGGTTCGTCTGGCGTACCGAGGAGACCGCGCCGGTGCTGCTGGTGGCCGGCGGCTCGGGGGTGGTGCCGCTGATGACGATGGTCCGGGCCCGTCGCGAGGCGGGCAGCCGGGTGCCCTTCCGGCTGATCTACTCGGTGCGCACCCCGGCGGACGTCTTCTACGCCGAGGAGCTGCGCCGCCGGGCCCGCGACGACCAGGGCCTGGACGTGTCGTACGTGTACACCCGGGAGGCACCCGAGGGGTGGCGGGGCGAACCGCACCGAGTCGGCCTGGCCGACGTGAACACCCACGGCTGGCCGGCCGACCTCGAGCCGCTCTGCTACGTCTGCGGCCCGACCGGTTTCGTGGAGACAGTGGCGGACCTGCTGGTCGGGCTGGGGCACCAGACCCGGCGGGTGAAGACCGAACGGTTCGGCCCGACCGGTTGAACGGCGAGGGGGAGACCTGATGACCGACATGTCCTACCTGGACGGCAACATGCTCGACGGGCCCCTGCGCGAGCTGTTCGCCGTGGACCTGAGCAGCGCCACCGGCCGCTGTGACTCGTGCGGGACGCTCGGCCCGGTGGCCGGGCTGCACGTCTTCTCGCACGCGCCGGGCCTGGTCGGCCGCTGCCCGGTTTGCAGCGGGGTGATGCTTCGGCTGGTCCGGGCGCCCGACCGGGCCTGGCTGGACCTGCGCGGCACGACCTTCCTCCAGGTGCCGATGCCGCTGGACCAGCCCCACCCCCGCCCACTCTGACCGGACACGTCCGACCTGCTGGCGGCGGGCGACGGGCCGGCGTCCGCCCGGGTACCGTCGCCGGATGGAACCGGACGCCTCGCGGCTGGCCCGGACGGTGGCCGCGGCGCTGACCGCCGCCGTCGGCGGGCCGGTACGGGTGGGCCCACCGGTTCCCGTCGCCGACGGCTGGTCCGCGCGGCACGGGGCGTACCCGTGGATCAACCGGCACGTGGTGACCGGACCGGTGGGCTGGGGCGTGCGGTCGGTCGTCGTGAAAGCGCGCCGGCCGCGGGGCGGCCGCCCCGGCAACGACCTGGGCCGTGAGCGCGCGGCGCTCACCCTGCTGGCGGACCTGGACTGCGCCGTCGGGCCCCGGCTGCTCGCCCACGACCAGCGGCGCGGATTCCTGGTGCTGGAGGACCTGGGCGCGGGGCCGGCGCTGGAGGATCTGCTGGTCGGCGCGGATCCGGAGTCGGCGACGGCCGGCTTCGTCGCGCTCGCCGAGGCGGTCGGCCGGCTGCACGCCGCGACTCGCGAACACCGCGGCCGCTTCGAGGCCCGGCTGACCGCCGCCGGCTGTCCGCCCGATCCGGGCCGGGTGGTGACGCTGGCGGACGTGCCCCTCGCCACCTGGTGGTCCCGGCTCGTCGGCCTGTCCGGCCACCTCGACCTGCTGCCCGATCCGGTCGGCGCCGGGCGGGAGGTGACGCAGGTGGTCGACGTGCTCGGGGCCGCTGGGCCGTTCGTCGCGCTCTCCACCGGCGATTTCGCGCCGCAGAACTGCCGCATCGGCCGGGGCCGGGCGCGACTGCTCGACTTCGAGGCGGCCCGGTACCAGCATGTGCTCCTCGATGCCGCACACCTGCGGCTGCCCTTCTACGGCGGCCCGTGCTGGTCCCGGATCCCGGCCCGCGTCGGTACGCGCGTCGAGGCCGCGTACCGGGACGCGCTCGCCGCCGGTGGCGGATGCCGGCTGGACGACGCGACGTGGCAGACCGGCATGGCCCACTCGACCGCCGCCTGGGCGCTGGTGCGACTGGTCCGGCTGCCGGCGCTGCTCGCCGGCGACCAGCCGCATCCGATGGGTTTCTCCCGTCGGGGCCAGCTGCTGGACACCCTCCAGGTTGCGGTCGACACGGCGACCGCCGGGCAGGCGCTGCCCGAGCTGTCCGAGTGGTTCACCGGCACGATCGCGAGGCTGCGCCGGTGCTGGCCGGGACAGCCCCCGACCCAGCAGCTCTATCCCGCATACCGCTGAGAGCGAGTACGGCGGCGGCCCGCAGGCCCGCCGGTGGTGCGCCGACGCGGCCGACGTCGCGTACACCGGCACCCCGGCCGCCATCGTCTGGCATTTCCAGCGCGCGGACTGACCGCCGATCCTGGACAGTTACCGTCCGGTCGAAACGGTAACTGTCCGGCCGCGCTCGGCGTGCTTCCGGGTGCCGCCGACGGTCGCCGACAAGTCGCCCAGCGGAGCCGGCGTCGTGGCGGTGCCGGCGGCGTGGGCGGCGGTCCGCGTCGGGCCGGCCAGGACCGGCATCGGCGCGGGCGCGACCCGGGTGGCGGCGGCCCGCCCGGTCCGGCGGAGGCGCCGGGACAGCCGGCTGACCAGCTGTCCCACGGTCACCGGGACCACCGAGAGGACCAGTTGCCCGCTGCGCGGGTCGACAGTGGCGGCGACGCCGTACAGGCGCAGGCCGTGCCGGAGCAGCCGGGGACGGCCGGTGGCCAGCCGCGGCGCGCGGACCGGAGCGCTGCCCCGGCCGTGCGTGCCGGTCAGCTCGGCGCGGACCGGGTGGCGCTGCCCGGTCGCCGCGCTGGCGGCCAGCAGCCGGTCCACCGGGAAGTCGGTGCGGACCGTGCGGCCGGTCGGGTCGGTGGCGTCCAGCAGGGTGGTGCCGGCGAGCTGCCCGGCGACCAGCCGGACCGGACCGACCTCGGCCGCGAACCGCGGGTACGGGCTGCGGGTGGTCACCGCGAGGGTGTGCCCGCCCTCCCAGGTCACCTCGACGGTGTCGAGCTTGGCCAGCCAGTCGGCCCGGACGTCGGTGACGTCGGCCCAGCCCTCGGTCCGGGGCCCCGGATAGCCGGCGTGCCACCGGCCGTTCTCGACCACCGTCGGGGGGACGCCGCGTTCGGCGTCCTGGTCGATCACGGCGAGCAGGTCGTCCACGCCGCCCGCGGTCACCGCGCCGAGCCGCAGCCGCGCCTCGATGTCGAGCCGGTCCCGCAGGTCGTCGGTGACGTACCGGTCGACCAGCCGGCGGACCACCGCGTGCACCCGCTCCTGTTCGGCCCGGTCGAGCCGGCGGAAGTCGTCGCCGACGAGGTTGGCCAGCTCCAGCCCGACATGCCGGCGCAGCACCGCGTCGCGCCGCGGGCCGGCCGGGATCAGCGCGGCGACGAACGCGAACAGGCGCTCGACGCTGACCAGCCGCGCCTCGACCCGGCTGTGGTAGGTGATGTTGCGGGCGTTCAGCCGGCGTACCGCGTGGTAGTAGTCGTGGTCGGCGAGCACCGAGATCCGCCGGGCCCGGTAGCAGGCCGCCAGGGTGAACGGTTGGTCACTGAGGACCGGCATGTCCTCCGGGAAGCGCAGCCCGTGCCGGTCGACCAGCTCCCGCCGGAACAGCTTCGTGTTCGCCAGGGACCAGGGCAGCGCCGAGTCGAACAGATCCACGTCGACCGCGTTCCCGCCGGCGAAGACGTCGGCGAAGACGTGCCGGCCGTTGACCCCGACCACCTTGCCCAGTACGACGTCCGAGCGGTGCCGGTCGGCCGCGGCGACCAGGCGTTCCAACGCCTCCGGGCCGAGGTGGTCGTCGGAGCCGAGGAAGAAGACGTACCGGCCGGTGGCCAGCTCCAGGCCCCGGTTGCAGGGGGCGGCCGGGCCGCCGGAGTTGGCCTGGTGCACCACCTTGACCGTGCCGGGGTGCCGGGCGGCGAGCCGGTCCAGCAGCCGCCCGCCCCCGTCGGTCGAGCCGTCGTCCACCGCCACGATCTCCATCCGCTCGTGGCCGATGGTCTGGCTGAGCAGCGAGGACAGGCATTTCCGCAGGTAAGGCATGGTGTTGTAGATGGGGACGACGACGCTGACGTCGGGCGCGGTCATCGGATCGCTCCTTCGATGGTCGGCGGGTCGGACACGGGCGCGGCTGGCGTCCCGACAGCGGGCGTGGACGGCCGGCCGGCGTCGACCAGGAGCCGGTGGTAGACGCCGTCCAGCACCTCGGCCTGCGCCCGCCAGGTCCAGCTCTCCAGCAGGCCCGGGCGGTCGTACGCGGCGCGGTGGCGGGCGGGGTCGGCGAGCACGGCGCCCACCGCCCGGACGAAGTCGTCGACGTCCGCCGCCCGGAACACCTCGCCCTGACCGGTCTCCCGGACGGTGGCGGCCATGGTCCGCACGTCGCTGACCACCAGCGGCAGCCGGGCGTGCGAGTACTCGAAGAACTTGGTGATCAGCGCGATCTCGTGGTTGGGCCAGCGGTGGATCGGGATCACCCCGACGTCCGCGCCGGACAGGAACGGCACCACCTGCCAGTGCGGCACGTACGGCAGGACGTGCAGCCGGTCGGCCACCCCGGCGCGGGCGGCCCGGGCGGCGAGCTGCTCGACGTACCGCAGCGCGGGGTTGACCACCAGCGCGACGTGCACGCCGGGCAGCCGGGGCAGGGCGTCGACGAGGGTGTCCAGGCCGCGTTGCGGCGCGGCCGCGCCGCTGTAGACCAGCAGCGGCACGTCGGCGTCGAGGCCGCACTCGGCGCGGATCCGCGGCGGCGGCGCGTCGTCGGTCGGGCCGTGCTCCGCGGCGGGGGCGTTGAGCAGAACGGCCGGCGGTGCGGGCAGCCGATGCTCGCGGCGCAGCAGCTCGGCCAGGTCGTCGGAGACGGTGAGCACCGCGTCGGCGTGCGGGGCGTACTCCCGCTCGTGCGCCCGGTGCGCGGGCAGCCAGCGGGCGTGGTCGCGCCACGGCTTGATGCCGGGCAGGAACTCGTGCGCGTCCCAGACGAGCGCGACCCGCCGGCCCTGCCCGGCGGCGCGGATCTTGGCGCGGGCGCCGACGCCGAGCATCCGGAAGTCGTGGGCGTGGATCAGGTCCGGCCGGAGCCGGTCGAGTTCCGGGCCGTAGGCCAGCTCGTAGTCCCACAGCCCGGGCTCCAGCCGCCGCCAGGCGCGGTCGCCCCGCACGGCCTGCCAGAAGAGGGTGTACGCCCGGTCCCACGGGTTGCGGAACTTCCGGCCGCTGCGGACCCGGTTCATCATCTTCGTGCGCAGCCACACCCAGCGACCAAGCAGCCGGGCCGCCGTCGCGCGTCGCCGCAGTCCCCGGCGGGCCCGACGCAGCCGGCCCGGGTCCAGCTCGCCGGCGCGGGCCCGCTGCTCCAGCAGCGCGGCCCGGACGGTCAGGTCGGCCTGCCAGGCCCGTACCCACTGCGCCCGGTGCTCGGCGATGCCGCCCGGCCGGTAGGCCAGCGGCCAGCGCAGCCAGGAGCGGCGGAACTCGTGCCGTTGCCGGTCCAGCGGGTCGGGCATCGGCTGCAGCCGGACCTCGGCGGCGCCGAGCTGCCAGCGGCGCTCCATCTCGTACGGTGACCGGCCGAGCAGCGTGACGTCCCAGCCCGCCTCGGCGGCCGAGCGGGCGATCTTCTGCACCCGGGAGTCGCCCTCGACCTTGTTGTCGACGAGCATGACGATCCGGCCGCGGCGCGGCACGGCCGTCGTGTCGTCCTGTCCCACCGCTGGTCCTCCGCTGGTCGGCCGGCTTCTCCGGCACGACACCACGCTGGTGGAACCAGTCGTCGGACCGGGGACGTGGACATGACGTCCGGGCGACCGTCAGGCGGCGGTTGGGTTGTGACCCAGGACACAGCGACCGCCGGTGGGGAGGTCGGCCCGACCTCCCCACCGGCGGTGCCGGTCAGCCGTCGGCGGCGCCCAGCCGCCGCCAGACCAGCGCGGTGAGCAGGGCCATCGCGATGCCCGCCAGCCAGAACGGCGCGACGATGCTCCCCGTCGCCTGAGCGATCAGGCCGCCGGTCGCCGTGCCGACGGCGGCCCCGCCCAGATCGGCCAGGGCGTACCCGCTGTTCACCCGGCCGCGCAGCCGGTCCGGCACCAGCCGCTGCCGCAGCGACACGACCAGCACCCCCCAGGTCATGGCGTGCACGCCCCAGACGGCCAGCGCCGCCCCGGCCACCCAGGGCTGCCGGGTGGTCGCGAGGACCACCTGAAGCCCGACCTCGACGAGCAGCCCGACCCGTAGCAGCGTCGGGGTGCCGAAGCGGGCCCGTAGCCGGGGCGCCAGGGCCGTGCCGGCCAGGCCGCCGAACGCAGAGGCGGTCAGCAGTACGCCGTAGCCGACCTCGGCGAGGCCGAGCCGCTGCCGGGCGTAGAGCACGAAGGCCGCGAACGCTGCGCAGAACGCCACGTTCATCACCGCGATGCAGCCGGCGAGCGTGCGTAGGACCGGCACGGCCCAGAGCGCGCGTACCCCGTCGGCGATGTCGGCCCACAGCGACCGGTGCGGGCCGCTGCCCGCCGGCTCCGGCGCCGCCGGTGGCACCGGACGCCAGCGCAGCAGCGCCAGCAGCAGCGCGGCCAGCCCGAAGGTGGCCGCGTCGAACGCGAACGGCACCGCCGCGGCGAGCACGAAGAGGTACGCCCCGAGCGGCTTCGCCGCGAACTGGTTGCCGAGCACGAAGGTGGCGAAGAGCCGGCTGTTGGCCTGCTCCAGCCGTTCCGGCGGGACCACCGATGGCAGCAGCGCCCCGGTGGCGGTGTCGGCCAGGGTCTCCCCGACGCCGGTGAGGAAGAACGCCAGGCAGATCAGCGGCACGGTGGCCTGTCCGGCGAGCACCGTGGCGGCGAGCGCGGCCAGCACCAGGCCCCGGCCGACGTTTACGCCGATGATCAGCCGGCGCCGGTCGAGCCGATCCACCAGTGCACCGCTGACCAGGGCGAAGAGCAGCCAGGGCAGCTGCTGGGCGAGCACCGCCGCGGCCAGGGCGGCCGGGTCCCGGGTGAGCGAGGCGACCAGCAGCGGTCCGGCGACCATGGTGACACCGTCGCCCAGGTTGGAGACGGCGCTGGCGGTCCAGAGGCGGACGAAGTCGGGGCCGAGACGGCCGGTGGACGCGGTGGCGGTCATGCCGACCACCGCGCAGGGGTGTGACGTCCGGGCGCGACGGGGCGCCCGGA
Organism: Micromonospora sp. RTP1Z1; assembly: GCF_033804685.1. Lineage (NCBI taxonomy): Bacteria > Bacillati > Actinomycetota > Actinomycetes > Micromonosporales > Micromonosporaceae > Micromonospora > Micromonospora sp. RTP1Z1. Next base: position 60,754 of record NZ_JAPFQV010000022.1, on the reverse strand, counting down.
CGGGTTGTCCGGAAACACGAGGAACTCCCTCGGAAGCGATGTGGGATGGCGTGGTCACGCCATGACGGAGGACCCGCGCGGAAGGCGGGTCACCTGATCGCTTCGCGGCGAGGGGCGGTGTCGAGGCGGACCCCGGTCATGCCGGCGGGGGCCGGGCGATGAGCGGGGTCGCTGGGCCGGCGGTGGAGCGCCGGTGGGCCGGGCGGCGCGGGGCGCCGGACGGCTCGGGTCAGGACACCGCGGTCCCCAGCGGCGAAGCGGGAGCCAGCACCGTGCCGAGAAGAGCCATACCCATGATCGACCTCCTGCCGTCGAGGGGTCACGCTAGCGGCCGGCGGCCCGGTCCGCGACCCCGGTTGGACGTCGGCCGGGCCGGTGCACGAGAGTGTGGCCACGTGAGATACCTGCGCACCGACGGGCGGGTCGGGATCCGTCGGCCCCGCCCCGCCGACGAGGCCGAGTTCGTCGCCGCCGCCCGGCGCAGCCGGGACCTGCACCACCCGTGGCTCACCGCCGCAGACGACCCGGAGAATTACGCCGCATACCTGGGTAAGGTGCGGGGACGGGGCACGTCCGGCTACCTGCTCTGCGACCGGGCCACCGGGGAGATCGCCGGGTACGCGACCATCAGCGGCATCGTGCTGGGCGCGTTGCGCGGCGGCTACCTCGGCTACGCGGCCTTCCTGCCGTACGCGGGGACCGGGCACGCCTCGGCCGGCGTCGGTCTGGTGCTCGACCACGCCTTCACCGCGCTGGGGCTGCACCGGCTGGAGGCGAACATCCAGCCCGGCAACGAGCCGTCGAAGGGCCTGGCCCGCCGCCTGGGCTTCCGGCTGGAGGGCTTCTCCCCGGACTACCTCTTCATCGACGGGGCGTGGCGGGACCACGAGCGCTGGGCGATCACCGCGCCGGAACCCGCCTGACGGCGCGGTGGCGGTCGCCCTACGGCGACCGCCACCGGATGTCGGCTCAGCGTCCGGGCCCCCGCGCCTGGGAACGCTGCCCGGTCAGGCGCTCGAGCCGCGCCTGTTTGTGCTCGACGCGCCGCCGCTGCCGGGGCGTCAGGTCCGGGCGGCCACTCTGCTGCAGGTACGTCGGCACCCGCCGGTCGTTCGGGATCGGCATGCTCATGATCCGCTCCTCTCCTCCGCCCGGACGGCGAGGGGGAGGTCCCGCAGCACCGGTACCTCCTGCCGCTGCGGCTCCCGGGTCAGCGTCGCGGTGAACCGCTCCGGCCGGACCTCCAGGTACGGCGGGGCGTCGCCCTCGGCGTACCCGGCGACCGCGACCGCGACCGGGGCCTGGCACTGCCGCTCCGGCCGCACCCGGATGGTCTGCCCGGGGCGGACCAGGTACGAGGACCGGTTGACCTTGCCGCCGTCGACCGTGAACGTGTTGTGGGCGACCAGGCCCCGGGCCTCGTCGATCGAGCGGGCGAAGCCCGAGCGGTGCACCAACGCGTCCATCCGCTGCTCGAGCTGCCCGACCAGGTTCTCCGCCGCGTCACCGGGCTGTCGGCCCGCCGCCATCAGGGCACGGGCCAGTTGTCGCTCCCGCAACTCGTAGGCGGCGCGTACCTGATGCCGCGCGGCGTCGTCCAACCGGTATCCCCGCGGGGCCCGCCGTGGCCCGCCACGTACCCCGATCGGGTGCCGTTGCCGCCGCAGCCGGTAGCCGTGCGCGGGGTGGAGCGGGACGATGTCCTCCGGCGAGGGACGCACCGTGGTCCGGACCGCCATGTCGTTTCCTCCCTCTCTCGCGGTCCCACCACTCTCCGCCGCCGCCGGGTGAGGCGACCCCACCCGGTACGGATGAGCCGGCGATCAGCTCCCCGGCTTCGGGAACGCCACCGGGCTGCGGTGCCCGTCCCGGTCCACCGCCCGGACGCCGAAGAAGACGTTGTCCTTGGACAGGTCGATCGTCACCTCGGTGACGTCCCCGACCGGGATCACCTTCTGCCACTCGGCGGCCGTGGTCTCCCGCCACACCACCTCGTAGCCGGCCAGGTCCGGCTCGGCGCCGCGCTGCCAGCGCAGCGTGGTGTCGTTGGTGAGGTTGGTGGTGACGATGGTGGCCCCCTTGGGGGTGCCCGGCGCCTGAGCCAGGGACCAGATGACCGCCCCGTTCACCCGGGCGACCCGGGTGATGTAGTCGAAGTCGCAGAACTCCGGCAGGTCGCCGTGCTGGACGCCGTCGACCACCCGGACGTCCTGGTGCTGGTGGGCGAAGTCCTCGTTCGGCTCGGTGAACCGGCCGGCGGGCCAGCCCTCCCGCAGGAACGAGATGTGGTCACTGCCGCGCAGGTAGCGGTCCCGGCGGTAGATCACCCGCACCCGCATCCCGGTCGCGTCGTTGTCGGCCACGTCGTTGACGAAGCGGGCGAGCTGCCGCGAGGCGGAGTCGTTCTCGCCGCCCACCGACTGCCGGGTGTTCGCCTCGGCCGGCGTCTCGGCAGTCGGCACACCCTCGGCGAAGAGCCGGACGGCGCGCGGGTCGCGGGTGCCGTCGTCGGCGGTGCTGCTGCCGATGATGTCGTTGCTGAACATGCCCTGGACATCGACGCCGGCCGCCTTCAACTGCTTCGCCAGGTAGCCCGAGCCGTAGAGGCCCTGCTCCTCGCCGGCGACGGCGGCGAAGACGATGGTCGCCTCGGTGCGCCGGGTGGCCATCAGCCGGGCCAGCTCCATCAGCACCGCCACGCCGGAGGCGTCGTCGTCGGCGCCCGGTGCGTCGCTGACCGCGTCCATCACGTCGGTGGCCCGCGAGTCGTAGTGGCCGGTGACGACGTAGGTGCGGCCGGGGGCGGAGTCGCCGCGCAGGGTGGCCACCACGTTCGTGATCAGGGTCGCGGTGGGGATCCGGGAGGCGGGCTCCTGGACGTACGACTGCAGTTCCACGGTCATCCGGCCCCCGGAGGCGGCGGCGTACCCGGAGAGCTGCGCGAAGATCCAGTCCCGGGCGGCGCCGATGCCCCGGACCGGGTCGTCCTGGCGGGAGAGGGTGTGCCGGGTGCCGAAGGCGGCCAGCCGGCGGACGGTGGCCTCGATCCGGTCGCGGTCGACCTCCCGCAGCAGCGCGGACAGCTCCCGGTCCGGGGGCTGCGGCCGGGCCGGCCGGCCCGGACCGGGCGGCGGGCCGGCCTCCGCGGCCGCGGCCGGCGCGGCGGCGAGCGGTACGGCGACGGTGGCGAGCGGCACGGCGACGGTGGCGGCGGTCAGGAAGGTGCGCCGGGTCGACCTCGTGGGCCGGCCTTCAGCGGTCTCGTGGGTTCCCATCAGCGCATCCTCGCCCCACCGGGCGATACTTGTCTATATAGTCCGAAGTGGATGAGTGCGTGGCGTGTCGACGGGAACGGCAGCGGGACCGCACGTTTGTCCGGCGTGTCGACGGGAACGGCAGCGGGCATGACGAAACCTCGTGTGGTGATCGTGGGGGCCGGGTTCGCCGGATACCACGCGGCGAAGACGTTGAGCCGGCTCGCCGGCAAGCGGGCCGAAATCGTCCTGCTGAACTCGACCGACTACTTCCTCTACCTGCCCCTGCTGCCCGAGGTCGCCGCCGGGGTGGTCGAGCCGACCCGGATCTCGGTGCCGCTGTCGGGCACCCTGGACGGCGTCCGGGTGGTGATCGGCGAGGCGGACCGGGTCGACCTGCAGAACCGCTGGGTCGGCTACCGGCAGCAGGAGGGCGACCGCGGCCAGTTGGCGTACGACCGGCTCGTCCTCGCCGTCGGCAGCGTCAACAAGCTGCTGCCGATCCCCGGGGTGACCGAGTACGCGCACGGCTTCCGCGGCCTGCCCGAGGCGCTCTACCTGCACGACCACGTGGTCCGGCAGGTCGAACTGGCCGAGCTGACCGAAGACCCGGCCGAGCAGCGGGCGCGGACCACCTTCGTGGTGGTCGGCGCGGGCTACACCGGCACCGAGGTCGCCGCGCACGGGCAGCTCTTCACCGACCGGCTGGTCGCCCAACGTCCGCACCTGACGGTCCGCCCGCGCTGGATGCTGCTCGACGTCGCGCCCCGGGTGCTGCCGGAGCTGGGCGAGCGCATGTCCAGAACCGCCGACCGGGTGCTCCGGCGGCGCGGCGTCGACGTGCGGATGGGCACCTCGGTGTCGGAGGCCACCCCGGACGGGGTGATGCTGACCGACGGCGAGTACGTGCCCACCTGCAGCCTGGTCTGGTGCGTCGGGGTACGCCCCGACCCGTTCGTCGCCGAACTGGGGCTGCGCACCGAGAAGGGCCGCCTGGTGGTCGACGAGTACCTCAACGTCCCCGGCTACCCCGAGGTGTACGCGTGCGGCGACGCGGCCGCGGTGCCCGACCTGACCCGGCCCGGCCAGATCTGCACGATGACCGCCCAGCACGCCCAACGGCAGGGGAAGCTGGCCGCGCAGAACATCGCCGCCTCGTACGTGCAGGGCAAGCGGAAGCCGTACAAGCACTACGACCTGGGTTGGGTGGTCGACCTGGGCGGCAAGGACGCCGCGGCGAATCCGTTGAAGGTCTCGCTCTCCGGCCTGCCGGCGAAGGCCGTGACGCGGGCCTACCATCTGCTGGCCATGCCCGGCAACCGGGCCCGGGTGGGGGCCGACTGGATGCTCGACGCCGCCCTGTCCCGTCCGGCCGTGCAGCTCGGCCTCGTCCCGGCCAACGCCGTACCGCTGGAGAGCGAGTCGCCCGAGATGGTGGCGCGGCGATCCTGAGCGGGTCAGCCGCCGGCCGGCGGCGGGTTCCCACCGGTCTCGGGGGCCCGCCCGCCGGCCGGCGGGTCTTTCGGCCCGCCGTCCACGGTCGAGGCGTTGGCGCTGCCCGGCGGATCGGCGGTGCCGGTGGCGGGTGACGGCACGGCGCGCAGCCCCTTCGGGGCGAACTCGCGGAGCAGGATCTGCGCCATGCCCGCCGCCGGGATGGCCAGCAGGGCGCCGAGCAGACCGGCGAGTTCCGCCGCGAGCAGCCCGCTGAGCAGCACGGTCAGCGGGTTCAGCCGGACCGCCCGGGACAGGATGACCGGTGCCAGCAGGTGGTTCTCCGCCTGCTGGTACACGATGAAGGAGACCAGGACGACGAGGCCCGTCGTGGGGGAGTGCAGGAACGCGGCCCCGACTGCGATGATTCCGCCCAGGGTCGCGCCGACCAGCGGGATCAGGTCCGCGATGGCGACCAGCAGGGCGATCACCCCGGCGAACGGCACGCCGGTGAAATAGAGCAGCAGGAAGGTCAGGGCGCCCAAGATGACGCTGATCAGCAGGTTGCCGGTGAGGTAGCCGGTGATGGCGCGGGAAAAGTCCCGGCCGATGCGGCGCACCCGCTCCGCCCCGCCGTCACCCACCAGCGCCAACGTTCCGGCGATGATCTTCGGGGCCTCCAGCACCATCAGGTACGCCAGGACGATCACCGTGACCAGCCCGGCGATGGTCTGCAGCACGCCCCGCACCAGCCCGACCGTGGACTGGCCGAGCCGTGAGCCGTACCGCTGGAGCTGGTCGGCGTGGCTGTTGGCGTACTCCCGCAGCCGGAGCCGGGTCAGCACCTCGCCCACCGTCCCCCGGCCGGCGCGGGTCTCCCGAAACAGCTCCGGCGCCCGGTCGGCGAACCGGCCCACCTCGTTCGTCAGCGGCAGGACGATCATCGCGAGGAGGGCGCCGAGCAGGACGAAGGCGGCGAGGAAGACCAGCAGGGTGGCCAGCGCCCGGCGCCGCACCCAGCGGCGTTCCAGCCGGTCGACCAGCGGTTTCAGGGCCACCGCGAAGAACGCCGCGACCAGCGCCCAGGTCAGCACCTGCCGGGTGGCCCAGACCAGGGCCAGCGCGACCAGGGTGGCCAGCACCAGGCCGATGACGATCAGCGCCCGACGGGCGGTGAACCGGTCCTGGGCGTCGCTCATCCGGCGCGGCTACCCGGCCGGGCACCGGAAAAACCCCGCAGATCGCGTCGCACCCGACCGGGCGCCGCCCGGCCCGCAGAGCGATCGGCACGGTCCGGTCGGGCGCGCGCGCCGGCCGGCACGTGGCACGCCCGGGAGGGCTGCGGGTCAGGCCCCGGCGATGCCGGCGTCGGTGGCGGGTCGGGCGCCGGAGACGAAGGCGTCCAGCGTCGGGCCGTGCAGCGCCGCGCCGGGTAGGGGGTCGCCGGCCACCCGGGCGGCCAGCCGGCGTACCGGCAGGCGGTCGGGGCGGTACGCGGCGGCCAGCACCAGGTTGCCGTACCGGCGCCCGCGCACCATCCGCCGGTCGGCGACCAGGCAGACGTCGGCGAAGACCGCGCGCAGGGTGGCCACCTGGGCCCGGCCGAACGCCAGCGGCGGCAGGTCGGTCACGTTGACCAGGTAGACACCGTCGGGGTGGAGCGCCCGGGCCACCTCCGCGGCGAACTCGACGCTGGCCACGTGCCCGGGCATCCGGGCCGCCCGGTAGACGTCGGCGACGACCAGGTCGTACCGACCCGGTGGGGCGGCGGTCACGGCGTCCCGGGCGTCGGCGACCTCCACGGCCACCTCGGGCGGCAGCGGCGGCAACTCCCGGCGGACCAGGTCGACCACCGCCCGGTCCCGCTCGACCACCAGCTGCGCCGATCCGGGGCGGGTGGCGGCCAGCCAGCGCGGCAGGGTGAGCGCGCCGCCACCCAGGTGCAGCGCCGTCAGCGGCCGGCCCGGCGGGGCGGCCACGTCGATCACCGCGGCCATCCGCCGGACGTACTCGAAATGCAGGTGGCGTGGGTCGACGACGTCAACGTAGGACTGCGCGACGCCGGAGGCGAGCAGCGTACGCCCGGTCCGTCGGGCCGGGTCGACGACCAGCGCCAGGTCGTCGGCGGCGCTCTCCATGGCCGGCAACGCTAGCCCACGCGGTGGGTGGCCGGCCGGGTCGGGCCGGCGGGTGCCGCGCCCGCCGGCCCTGGCGGCTCAGCCGGCGTTCATCCCGGCGCCGACCTCCTCGATGGCGTCGTCGACCCGGCGGGCGAGGTCGACGTCGAGGGCGGTCACCCCGTCGACCCGTTGGGTCCGGACGGTCAGTAGGGCGCTGTCCGGGTCCGGCCGGCCGATCTGCGGGGCGCGGCCGACCTCGGTCCGGAGCTGGTCGAGCCGGTCGAGCACCCGGTCAAGGTTGTCCGGTGGTAGCTCGATCGTGCGGACCAGCGACTGCCGGTCGCTCGACCAGTACCGCAGGCGGCTGAGCGCGTCCCTCAGCTCCTGCTCGTCCAATGGGGCCGTGGCCGACGTCGGACCCACCAGGCCACCGCCGGGCTCCGCCGGCGCGAGCAGGTCCCGCAACCCGTCCGGTACGCGCAGCGACTCGACGAGATCGCTGTCGGCGTCGGCCAGCGCTGCGAGGGTCGCCTCGGCCTGGTAGCGCGCCTGCTCCGGGGTGCGCCCGCTGATCCGGGCCACCTCGGCGAGGAAGCCCGCCAGGTCGTGGTGCCGGTCGATGCCGTCTACCGGCACCACGTCGTGCAGCTTCATCGGCACCGCCTCGAGCAGCCGCTCCCGCGCCGCCTCGTCCAACGCCCATGCCAGCGCCAACACGGTCGCCTCGGCGCCCACCTTGGCCGTGGTGAAGTCGACCCCGGCCCGGCGGCAGACGTCGTCGACCAGGGCGCGGTACCCGAGAGTGGTCACCCCGGGTGCGCCCTTGCCGGGCTCAGTGAGTGGCCGCAGGTTCTGCCGCACGCCGGCCGGCGGCGGAGCGGGACCGCCCCGGGTGGTTTCCGGCTTGTGCCGCCCGGCCGGTGGCGGGCCCGCCCGCTTCCCCCGGTCCAGGGAGGTGACCTGCTTGGACGCGCTCAGGCTCGCACCGGTCTGGCTGGCCTGCCGACCGCGCTCCCGGGCCTGCCGGGCCAGAGCCCGGCGGCGCTGGTTGTCGCCCTCCATCTGCTTGCGCATCGTCGCACCTCGTTCCTCGTCGGGTTCCCCCGTTCCGCCGGTCGCCTTCCCGTCCTCGCGGGGAAGGAAACGGCCGCGTCCGGCGTCCGACGGGCACCGGACGTCAGCTTCATTCGCTGGGGGTGAGGGGCGTTCACCCGAGGGCGGCCCATGATCGGGGCGGACCGGGAAACTTCCGAGGCACGCGGAAGGGAAGGTCGTCATGAAGAGAATCGTCGAAATCGTCCCCGCCCGACCCGGCTGGTACGCCCGGTGGCAGTTGACCCCCGAGGCCACCCGCAGTTACGCGGTGACCCTGTGGGCGCTGCTGGAGGAGAACGACGGGAGCGGCCGTGAGGTGGTCGGCGTCGACTGTGTCGGACAGTGGCCCGGAGCGGACGACAACGAGGCGGGTGGGGAGTTCGTCCGCTATCTCTTCCAGACGCCCGATTCCGGCCAACCGGACGACGCGGAGCCATCCGCGGCGGAGGAGCTGCGGTCGACGGGCCCGCGGTTGCAGCCGGTCGCCGCCGCCTGAGCCAACCTCCCCGGCCCCCGACCCCTGGTCCCAGGGTCGGGGGCCACCCCAACTTCCACGCCAGGGGCGGGGTGCCCGCGGCCGCCGTCGGGCTCACCCTCGACCACTATGGACAGGTGCTGCGGGACTTTCCCCGGGCCGCACGGTTTGTCGACGGCGGCCGAGCGCTGGTGAACGGGCCGGCGGGGCCGGCGCCGCGCTGACCGGTCGGCGCTGACAGAGGGCGGCTCCTGGGTATACTTGCCGCCCTGCAAGCATTCCGCCTGCGGTGAGGGAGCGAGAGGGACCACGTTGACGTTCACCGTCACGTACGCCCAGCAGGACGGCGGTGGGGTGTGCCTGCGGCTCGCCGGTGAGCTCGACCTGAGCACCGCCCCGCAGCTCAACGCCGCCATCGACCGGCTCGCCGCCGACGGCGAGCGGTACCTGCTGATCGATCTCACCGCGCTGACCTTCTGCGACTCGACCGGCATCGCGGCGTTCGTCCGCGGCGACAACCGGGCCTCGGCCGACGGTGGTTGGCTCCGGGTCACCGGGGCCGGCGGGCGGGTGGAGCGGGTGCTACGGCTGACCGGGCTCGCCGAGGTCCTCGACTACGACGCGGACACGCCCAACCCGGCCTCGCCGTAGCGCCCGTGATGGGCTAGATTTCCCCGCCAGGAGGTGACCGAGAGGTCCCGTTCCGCCACCGACACGAAGCAGGTAATTCCATGGGTCCAGGCACCCCGAGCCCCGTTCGTATCCTGGTGGTGGACGACGACCCGGGCGACGTTCTGATGATCGAGGAGGCCCTCGGGGACTCCGACGTCGAGAAGGTCATCGACGTGGTCAACGACGGCCAGGAGGCGATGGAGTTCCTCCGGCGCAAGGGCCGGCACGCCGACGCCCGCCGCCCCGACATGATCCTGCTCGACCTGAACATGCCCCGGATGGACGGCCGGCAGGTGCTCGGCGAGGTGAAGCGGGACGAGGACCTGCGCACCATCCCGATCGTCGTGCTGACCACGTCGAACGCGGACACCGACATCGTCGGCAGCTACACGCTGCAGGCCAACGCGTACGTGACGAAGCCGATCGACCTGGACGACTTCAACGACGTGGTACGGCGCATCGACGAGTTCTTCGGCCGCGTGGTCGTGCTGCCCAAGCGCCCCTGAGCCTCGTTCGTCCGGATCCGTACCGGCCGGTGCCGGGTGCGGGCCGCGGATTGTCCACGCGGGGCCGCCGGTCGTCGACCGCCCTCGGATGCTGAACATTTTTCTCGAACCGCCCCGGCGGTCGCCGGCAGCCCCCAGGATCGGCAGGTGGGGAAGACACATCAGCTGCCTGGGGGGCGACAGTATGAGGTTCTCCGTCGTTGACACCGGTTACGACCAGCGGCAGGTGGACTCCTGCCTGGACGAGCTGGGGATCCGGTTGACCCGGCTCGCGGCGCGGGCGGAGAGCGCCGCCGGAGCTGGTCGCGAGTGGGATCAGATCCGGCAGGAGGCCACCCACCTCTGCGAACTGCTCGACCGGCGGGGCACGCCGGAGGTGGCCGACGTGGCGGCCGTACGGGCCGGCGCGACGGAGGTGGAGCGGGAGGCGGCCGGGCTGCTGGCCCGGGCCCGTGGCGAACTCGACGACGCCCGCGCCGAGGCCCGCCTGGTCCGGGAGCGGGCGTACGCCGAGGCGGTGCAGGCCCGCCGCGACTTCGAGGCGGCCTTGCTGGCCCGCCGGCGGCGGGAGGCCGGGGTCGACCAGTTCCTCGCCGGCCTGGCCGTGGATCCGGTGCCGGCCGACACGCCCACCGCCGCAGCGGCCGTGCCGGGCAGCGGGGTGCCGGCGACCCGGGTGGCGGCCGCCGTCACCGACTCCCCGGTCGAGCCGCCGTCGGAGCGGAGCGCGGCCTGAGCGCGGCTCAGGCCAGCGCCTCCACGACCGTGGTGGCCCGCTCCTCGTGCTGGGCGTACGCGTCGGGGAAGGCGGAGACCTGCACGGCCTGGGCGGCCTCGGTGATGCTGAGGTCCGCCCAGCCGGGCACCTCGACCAGCCCCGCGTAGAACGCCCGGGCCGCGAGCGCCGGACGCATCAGCTCGGCGACGGTGCCCCAGCCGCTGCTGGGCCGCTGCTGGAACAGCCCGACCGAGTCGTGGTCGGCGCCGCTGCCCTGGTGCGGATAGTCGTACGACTCCGGCAGCACGTTGCTGGCCAGGTTGTAGAGGTTGCTCTCCTGCATCGCGGTGGCGATGGCCACGACCAGGGCCCGGCGTGGCAGCTTCATGTCCCGCCCGACGTCGACGATCACCTTGGCGTTGTCCATCTGGCGCTGGTCCAGGCCGGCGACCGGCCGGGGGTGCTTCGGCCGAACCGGCTTCCGCGGGGCCTTCTTCGTCGCCGCCGGGCTGGGGGTGGCGGCCGGGATCGGAGTGACCGGTACGGCGACCGGCGCGGCGGTCCGCTCGAAGTCACGGGAGGCGCGCTGATCCGCCTCGGCGGCGGCCGCCGCGCGGTCGGCCATCACCTCGCGTACCGGCTCGTGGCGCTGGCCGGTGTCCCGGGCGCCGACGAAGGCGACCAGGCCGGGACAGCAGGTCACACCGGTGGCGACGGCGACCCGGGCCGGGATCGAGGCGAGGGGTCCGCGGCGTCGTGCTTCCGGGGCCCGGTGGCGCCCGATCGTCCTTTCGGCTGATGCGACATCGGTGGGACGGCCGGCGGGCGTCGTCTCGGTCTGCTTCTGCGCGGGGGAGTCGTCGGGAGGCACCCGCCGAGGTTAGAGAGCTTCCCGCCGCTTGCCATCGGGTCGGTTGGTGGCTTGCGCCACAATTTGCCATGATCCGCCTGGGCATTAGCCTCGGTCAACCATGAAGCCGGCGCTCCCGGCGTTTCGGATTTGTCGCATATTAGCGATCTAGCGGGGCGAACAACGCGGAAGATCATTTTCCGTACGGCGTGCGGACCCCTCCTCCGTTCGGCCCATGTGTCACCCCACCGACCTGTCGGCGGCCGGTCCTCCGGAGGTGCCGGTCCGCCCCGGCCGACCCCCGTCGACCCGACTGCGGCCGTCGGCCCGCCCACGCCGACCACCGGTCGATACGATGCGGACGGTGACGGAAGGTGTGATCGACGAGCGGGCGACCGGTGGACCCAGCGGCCGGGACCGGCGGGGGTGGGTTGTCTGCCTGCTCGCCGTCCTGCTCGCCGCGCTGCTCGCCGGCCACCGGGCGGTCCCCAACGTGCACGGCTTCGGCAGCCTGCTCGACAGCGCCTCCCCGCTGCTCGGCCTCGGCGTACCCCTGCTGGCGCTCGCCGCGCTGCTGCGCCGGTCCCGGCGGGCCCTCGTGGCGGTGCTGCTCCCGGCGGTCGTCTGGGCGGCGCTCTACGGCGGCGCGTGGCTCCCACCGGCGGCCGGAGCCGGACCGGCCGCGATCCGCGTCGCCAGCCAGAACCTGCGCTCCGGCAACCCCGACCCCGCCGCCACCGTCGACGCGCTCGCCGGCTCCGACGCCGACCTGATCGCGTTGCAGGAGGTCGACGACGACGACCGGGTCGACGCCGCGCTGCGCCAGCGGTACCCGCACCGGGCCGCCGTGTCGACGGTCGCCCTGTGGAGCCGGTGGCCGATCCGGGACACCACCGGGGTGGACACCGGCCTGGGCTGGACCCGGGCGCTGCGCGCCGTGGTCGCCGTCCCGGGCGGTGACCTGGTGGTCTACGTGGTCCACCTGGGCTCGGCCCGGGCGGGACACACCGCCACCCGGGACGAGACACTGGCCGCGCTGGCCTCGACCGTCCGCGGCGACGACGCGGCACGGCTGATCGTGCTCGGCGACCTGAACACCGCCACCACCGACCGGGTCTTCGTGCCGCTCACCCGGCTGCTGCGCGACGCGCAGGCCGACGCCGGGCAGGGCTTCGGCTTCACCTGGCCGGCGGAACTGCCGGTGACCCGGCCCGACCACGTGCTCTACCGGGGACTCACCCCGACGGCGGCCGGCGTCCTGCACACCCCGGACAGCGACCACCGGGCGGTGACCGCCGGCTTCCGCTGGTGAGCCGGGTGGCTCAGTGCCGGCCGTTCTCGGCCGGGGTGACGGTGAGCCGGTGCCGGCTGTTGTCGCCGCTGGAGAACGGCCAGAGCCGGTCCGCGTACGCGACGAGGTCGGCCAGCTGCTCCCGGGTCAGCCCGGCCGAGGAGATCTCGGCGTGCACGTCGGCCCGGTACCGGCCGTCGTCGTCGCGGCCCAGTTTCGCCTCCGCGGTCACCTGGACCGTGTGCGCCTCATTGGTGATGTCGGCGGCGGCCTCCACCGCCGCGTGATGCAGGCAGGACGCGAACGCGGCGGCGAGCAACTGCTCGGGCTTCAGCCCGGTGCAGTGCGGCGCCAGCGGCGACGCCAGGGCGGTGGAGAGCCCACCGTCGTCGGTGCGTACGTGTCCGCCAGCGGCGGTCGCGGTGGCCTCGTGCAGCCAGGAACTCGGATCCGGCATCGCGTTCCTCCCGTCACTCACCCGCCCGGCTACCCGGCCCCCGCCGCCTGAAACCGGGCCGGGCTCCGGGGGGAGGGCTCAGCGGGCCCACTCCGTCGGGTGCCGGTCGACGACCATCGCCTCGGTGGACTCGGCCGCCGCCCGGTCGGTCCACGGGGAGACCGGGGCGATCCGCTGCCGGGGCGTCGCGGTCAGCATCGGCACGTAGACCCGGGCGTCCACCACCTCGGCGAGCAGCAGCGCGGCCATCAGGCTGCTGGGCCGCTGGGCCGGGTCGTCGGCCAGGCAGCGCCGGCACAGGTCGGCGACCTCCGCCGGCAGCCCCTCGATCTCGGGCAGCGGCTCCGGCGCCTGCCGCTTCCGCTCGCCCAGCAGCTGGGTGGTGCTGCTCGCGGCGTACGGCAGGCGGCCGGTCAGGCAGTAGTAGAGCAGCACGCCGAGGGCGTAAATGTCCGCGGCGGGGGTGGCCGGCTGCTGGTCCAGCTGCTCCGGGGCCAGGTAGGCAGGGGTGCCCACCACGATGCCGTCCGGGGTGTGGTCCGTCGCGCCGGCCGAGGTGGCGATGCCGAAGTCGAGGACCTTCACACCCGACGGCGTGAGGATCACGTTTGCCGGCTTCACGTCGCGGTGCACGATGCCGTGCGCGTGCGCGGCGGACAGCGCGGCGCTCACCTCGGCGCAGACCCGGACGGCGATCCGCCAGTCCAGCGGGCCCTCCCGCAGGTGAGCGGCCAGCGTCTCGCCCTCCGCCAGCTCCATCACGATGTAGGGCGCCTCGCGGCCGGGCATCGTCGTCGAGGTGCCGAAGTCGTGCACGCTGGCCACATTCGGGTGCACCAGCCGGGCCGCCGACCTCGCCTCGGTCCGGATCCGCTCCACCGACGTCGCCTCGCCGTCCAGGCTGGGCGAGATCAGCTTCACCGCGACCGAACGGTCCAGCACGAGGTCGTGGGCCCGCCAGACCTCCGACATCCCGCCGATGCCGACGCGCTGTTCGAGCTCGTACCGCCCGCCCAGCGTCTTCATCGACCACTCCTCGTCCTGCGTCCGGCCCGGGATTCCGTCCCGGCACTTCGGGACGCGGTACCCGGGGCCCGAGCTGGGCAAACCGCCGGGAGTTTGCCGGCCGGGCCGGCCGCGGCGGGGTAGCTTCCCCTGCAGGGGGCCCGGTGACGTCGGGTGCCGGCCCGAGGACGGAGGGTGTGCGGGTGGCTGAGGTGCGCGTACGGTTCGTCGGCGGACCCGCCCACGACCTGGTCCGGGAGCTGCCGGCCGGCCCCGACGGCGGGCCACCGCAGCGGTGGATCATGCGCCATCCCGATCGCGCCCCGGCGCCGGCCGGCGGCGGACCGGACCACCTCTACGAGCGGGACCACCGGGACGGGTACGGCACCTGGACGATGCGCTTCGTCCGCACCGATCCGCTCGGCGCGACCGAGTGACGCCACCGCCGCTCCGGTCAGGCCGGGGCGGCGCGGATGGTGTCGAGGATGACCGAGGCGACGAGCTCCGGATCGTCGTGCATCGGCACGTGGCCGCAGCCGGTGAGGTCGAGGTGGCGGGCCGGGGCGAACACCATCGATGGACATGCCCGGCAAGTCACCACCGGGTAGCGGGCTGCGGAGGGGCCGTCGGGCGCGCCACCGGCCAGGCCCGGATGCCCTGCCCGGCCAGCCACTGCGGGCCGTCGGGACCGCGGACCAGCGCGGCGATGGCGAGCATCGCGGCCCGCGCCGCGTCCGGCGCGGCGACCGTCACCGCCGTCCAGGGCGAGGCCGGCGCCGCTCCGGTACGCGGGTCGCGCGCCCCGCCGCCGTCCGGCCGGTGCCCGTCCGCGGTGACCAGAGCGCCGCCGGTCAGGGTGACCGGACCGCCGTCGACCGCCACCGGCCACCCGCCGTCCGGGGCCGTCCCGGCGGCGGCGATCCGGGAACCGACGGCGACCAGCACCCCGGTCCGGTGCCGGGCCGCGACCTGTTCGGCGCAGCGCTGCGCCAGGTACGCGGTGGCGGTGCCGCCCAGGTCCAGCCACCTCGGCGGCGGCACCGCCAGCAGCTCCCCGCGCAGCGTCACCGCCCGCCAGTCCGCCGTCGGGCCCACCGGCCCCACCCCGGCGCCGCAGACCGGCAGCAGCCCCCGGACGGCCGTCCGGCGCAGCCGGGCCGCCCCTACCGTCGGGTCGACGGCGCCGCCGCTGGCCTCGGCCGCGCCGAGCGCCACGGCCCCCAGGTCCCGCAGCAGCGGGCCGACCGGGACGGGGCGACCGGCGGCGCGGTGCGCCCGGGCCAGCTCCGCCTCGGCGGTGCGCAGCGCGGCCAGTCGGCCCGCGACCGCGTGCCGGGCCGCCGGCAGCGCCGTCCGCTCGGTCACCGCCACCCGCACCGGCCGGTCCCACCACCACCAGCGGATCTCGAAGGTCCCGTTCAAACTCATGTCGGCAGCCTGCGTGCCGTCGCTGGAGCGCACGTGGGTCGGACCTGTGGCCACGCTGTGCGTCGGCCGTCCCGGGCGGGGTCGGGGCACCGGACGCGCCGGGGCCGGCAGGCGGCATGCCGACGCCGGGACGCCGAGGTGGGGCCGCGTACCTCCCGGCCGCGCCGCACAGCTGGTACACAGGATTGGGACAGGCCCGGTACAGCGGGGTGGCCCACGATGGGGGACATGGTCATGGAGGGGCAGGCCGCGCAGGGCCGGATCGAGCTGCGCCGACCCGACGGCGAACCGGTGCGGGTGCTGGTGGTCGACGACGAGCCGACGCTGACCGACCTGCTCTCGATGGCCCTGCGCTACGAGGGCTGGCAGGTTCGCAGCGCGGGCAACGGGATGGCGGCGCTGAGCACGGCCCGGCAGTTCCAGCCCGACGCGGTGGTGCTCGACGTGATGCTGCCCGACCTGGACGGCTTCCAGGTGTTGCGCCGGCTGCGCGAGCAGACCCCGACCGTGCCGGTGCTCTTCCTGACCGCGCGGGACGCGGTGGAGGAGCGGATCGCCGGGCTCACCGTCGGCGGCGACGACTACGTCACCAAGCCGTTCAGCCTGGAGGAGGTGATCGCCCGGCTGCGGGCCCTGCTGCGCCGCTCCGGTTTCGCGGTCGCCACCCGGGAGGACGCCGTGCTCACCGTCGGCGACCTCAGCCTGGACGAGGACAGCCACGAGGTACGCCGGGGCCGTGACCTGATCACCCTCACCGCGACCGAGTTCGAGCTGCTCCGCTACCTGATGCGCAACCCGCGTCGGGTGCTGAGCAAGGCGCAGATCCTCGACCGGGTCTGGAACTACGACTTCGGCGGCCAGGCGAACGTCGTCGAGCTCTACATCTCGTACCTCCGCAAGAAGATCGACGCGGGCCGTGCGCCGATGATCCACACGCTGCGCGGCGCGGGGTATGTCCTCAAGCCCGCGGAGTGACCCTCCCGGGCGGCTGCGGCGCCGGCTGGCCGGCTGGTCGTTGCGCCGCCGGCTGGTGCTCTCCGTGGTGGCGCTGCTCGCCCTGGTCAGCATCGGTATCGGCGGGCTGACCACGGTCGCCCTGCGACACTTCCTGATCGCCCAGGTCGACGACCAGATCACCGCCGGCGACCGCCGGCAGCAGGACCTCCCGCCGTGGTTCCGGGAGCAGCCCGAGTGGACCCGGACGGCGGATCAGCAGCGGGCCCTCGATCCCCCGCCCGGCTTCCCGCCAGAATCGGTAGCGGTCAAGGTGGTGGCCGGCCAGGTCGTGTCGAGCCGGATCCGGACCACCGCCGGACCGGCCGAAGACGTCCCGGCCGGCGAGGTGGCCCCGCTGACCCGGCAGCCCACGGACGGGCAGCCCCGCACCGTCGACCTCGGTGACCGGGGCGACTACCGGGCGGTGGCCCGGCAGGTGCCCGACGGGGACATCCTGATCTTCGCGATCCCGCTCGCCCGGTTGCAGGAGACGGTGATGTGGATGATCCTCGCCCAGGCCGGCGTGGTCACCGCCGGGCTGATCATCGCTGGCAGCCTGGGCGCGCTCATCGTCCGGGCCACCCTGCGCCCGCTGAACCGCGTCGCCGCCACCGCGACCCGGGTCACCGAGCTGCCCCTGGACCGGGGCGAGGTGGCGCTGTCGGTGCGGGTGCCGGAGGCCGACACCGACCCGCGTACCGAGGTGGGTCAGGTGGGTGGGGCGCTCAACCGGATGCTCGGCCACGTCGCCGCCGCGCTCGCCGCGCGGCAGGCCAGCGAGATGCGGGTACGCCAGTTCGTCGCCGACGCCAGCCACGAGCTGCGTACCCCCCTCGCGGCCATCCGCGGGTACGCCGAGGTGGCCCGGCGCGGCCGGGACCGGGTGCCGCCGGACGTGGCCCACGCGCTGCGCCGGGTGGAGTCGGAGAGCACCCGGATGACCAGCCTCGTCGACGACCTGCTGCTGCTGGCCCGGCTCGACTCCGGCCGGCCACTGGCGGCCGAACCGGTCGACCTGACCGCGCTGGTCGTCGACGCGGTCAGCGACGCGCACGTGGCCGGCCCGGAGCACCGCTGGCAGCTCGACCTGCCCGACGAGCCGATGGCCGTGACCGGGGACGCGGCCCGGCTGCACCAGGTGGTGGCGAACCTGCTCGCCAACGCGCGGGTGCACACCCCGCCCGGCACGACCGTGACCACCCGGCTGTCCCTGGTCGCCGGCGGGGTCGAGCTCAGCGTCGCCGACGACGGGCCGGGCGTCCCACCCGACCTGCAGGAAGAGGTCTTCGAGCGGTTCGCCCGCGGGGACAGCTCCCGGTCCCGCGCGCACGGGAGCACCGGCCTGGGTCTGGCCATCGTGGCCGCCGTGGTGGAGGCCCACCACGGTCGGGTCGACGTGGTCAGCCGCCCCGGCCACACGGTCTTCACGGTGTGGCTGCCGGATTCCACAGCCGACGCATAGGTCGTTCACGGGGCCGGGCCAGCGGGCCGCCCGAGTCTTGCCGGCATGGACAGAACAGAGAGCGTGCTGACCGCGCCCGCGACCAGGTCACCCACCGCGGCGAGCACCGCTTCGTCGCCGCAGCCCACCGCGGTCGGACCCGAACCCGCCCGCGTCGACGGCGACCGACCGCCGCCCGAGCCCGCTCCGGGCCACCCTCGCTGGGCGCGGCCGGCGCTGCTGGCTCTCCTGCTCGCCACCGGACTGCTCTATCTGTGGGGCCTCGGCGCCTCCGGCTGGGGCAACTCGTTCTACTCTGCCGCCGTGCAGGCGGGGTCGGAGAGCTGGAAGGCGTTCTTCTACGGCGCGTCCGACGCGGCCAACTCGATCACCGTCGACAAGACCCCGGCGTCCCTCTGGCTGATGGCGCTCTCCGTCCGGATCTTCGGGCTGAGCGGCTGGTCGATCCTGGTGCCGCAGGCGCTGGTCGGCGTCACCTCCGTCGGCGTCCTGTACGCCACCGTCCGCCGCTGGTACGGCCCGGTGGCCGGGCTGCTCGCCGGCGCGGTGCTCGCGGCGACCCCGGTGGCCACCCTGATGTTCCGGTTCAACAACCCCGACGCGCTGCTGGTGTTCCTCCTGGTCGCCGCCGCGTACGCCACGGTGCGTGCGGTGGAGACGGCGAGCACCCGGTGGCTCGTGCTGGTCGGCGCGCTGGTCGGATTCGGCTTCCTCACCAAGATGCTCCAGGCGTTCCTGGTGATCCCGGTCTTCGCCGGGGTGTACCTGTTGGCCGCGCCGACCGGGCTGGGGCGGCGGATCCGGCAGTTGCTGCTGGCCGGGCTGGCCGTGGTGGTCGCCGCCGGCTGGTGGGTGGCGGTCGTCGAGCTGGTACCGGCGAGCGCCCGTCCCTACATCGGCGGGTCGCAGCACAACAGCATCCTGGAGCTGACCCTCGGCTACAACGGCCTCGGCCGGATCACCGGCAACGAGGAGGGCAGCGTCGGCGGCGGCCCGATGGGCGGCGGCGGTCCGTTCTCCGGGCAGACCGGCTGGCTGCGGATGTTCGACACCGAGGTCGGCGGCCAGATCTCCTGGCTGCTGCCGGCCGCGTTGATCCTGCTGGTGGCCGGCTTGGTGGTGGCCGGCCGGGCGGCGCGGACCGACCGGCGGCGGGCCGGCCTGGTGCTCTGGGGCGGTTGGCTGTTGGTGACCGGGCTGATCTTCAGCTTCATGTCCGGGATCTTCCACGCGTACTACACGGTGGCGCTCGCGCCTGCCGTCGGCGCCCTGGTCGGCATCGGGACCACCCTGCTGTGGCGGGAGCGCACCGCCCCGGTCGCCGCCGCCCCCACCCCGGCCGGCGGGTACACCCCGGCCACCTCGGCCGGCCCGGTCCCGCCGCTCGCCGGCACCCCGGTCGCCCCGTCGCCCGGCCGGTCGGCCGCGCCCGCGATGCCGCCGGCCGCGTCCGGTGCCGCGCCTGCCGACGCGTCGACCGCCTCCGGTGCGGACCCGGCCCGCGACGCCACCGGCGGTGTCGACCGGCCCGCCGCTCGGCGGCCCGCCCTGGCCGCCACCGTCGCCCTCGCCGTCACCCTCGCGGTCACCGCCTGGTGGTCGTGGCGGCTGCTGGGCCGCAGCGCCGACTGGCACCCCTGGCTGCGCACCGCCGTGCTGGTCGTCGGGCTGGCCGCGGCCGTGCTGATCGTCCTCGCCGACCGGCTGCCGCGCCGGGTCGCCCCGGTGGTGCTCGCGCTCGGCGCGGCCGCCGCGCTGGCCGGGCCGGTGGCGTACTCGCTGAACACCGCGTCGACGCCGCACACCGGCGCGATCCCGACTGCGGGGCCGTTCGTGCAGGGCGCCTTCGGGCCCGGCCGGGGCGGCTTCCCCGGCGGCCGGCTGCCCGGTGGCAGGGAGTTCCCCGGCGGCCAGTTCCCGGGCTTCCCGGGTGGCGGCCAGAACGGCGGGACCGGCCAGAACGGGCAGTTCCCGGGCTTCCCCGGCGGCGGGCAGGGGCAGATCCCCGGCGGCGACGGCCGCGGCGGCGTGGGCGGGCTGCTCGACGCCCGGGAGCCGAGCGCCGAGATGAAGTCCCTGCTGGAGGCCGACGCCGACGCCTACGCCTGGGTGGCGGCGGCAGTCGGCACGAACAACGCCTCGGGCTACCAGCTCGCCACGCGGCAGCCGGTGATGGCCATCGGCGGCTTCAACGGCAGCGACCCGTCGCCGACCCTCGCCCAGTTTCAGCGGTACGTCGCCGACGGGAAGATCCACTACTTCATCGGCGGCGGCGGGTTCCGGGCCAACGGCGGCAGCTCCGCCTCCGAGGAGATCGCCTCCTGGGTCGCCGAGAACTTCACCGCGAAGACCGTCGACGGGGTCACCGTCTACGACCTGACCAGTGGAAAGCAGGGCTGAGCGATGACCTTTCCGAGTGCTCCCCGGGCGCCGGTGCAGGCCCGGCCGACGACGCCCATGGCGGTGCTGGACGTGGTGGTGCCGGTCTACAACGAGGAGGCCGACCTCGGTCCCCGCGTGCGGCGGCTGCACGCCCACCTGACCGCGCACTTCCCGTACCCGTTCCGGATCACGGTGGCGGACAACGCCAGCGTGGACGGCACCCTCGCGGTGGCCGAGGCGCTCGCCGCGCAGCTGCCGGAGGTCGGGGTGCTGCACCTCGACGCCAAGGGCCGGGGTCGGGCGCTGCGCGCCGCCTGGGCGGCCTCTCCGGCGCCGGTGCTGGCGTACATGGACGTGGACCTCTCCACCGACCTGGCGGCGCTGCTGCCGTTGGTCGCGCCGCTCATCTCGGGCCACTCGGACCTGGCCATCGGCACCCGGCTGGCGCGGACCAGCCGGGTGGTCCGGGGCGCCAGGCGGGAGGTGATCTCGCGCGGCTACAACCTGCTGCTGCGCGGCACCCTCGCGGTGCGCTTTTCCGACGCGCAGTGCGGGTTCAAGGCGATCCGCGCCGACGTGGCCGCCGGGCTGCTGCCGCTGGTGCGGGACACCGGCTGGTTCTTCGACACCGAGCTGCTGGTCCTCGCCCAACGGGCCGGCCTGCGCATCCACGAGGTGCCGGTGGACTGGGTGGACGACCCGGACAGCCGGGTGGACATCGTCGCCACCGCCCTGGCCGACCTGCGGGGCATCGGCCGGCTGGCCGGCGCCCTGGTCACCGGGGCGCTGCCGCTGGCGGAGCTGCGCGCGCAGCTCGGCCGGGCGCCGCTGACCGCGCCGCCGGCGCAGGTACCGGTCGGGTTGCCCCGGCAGCTCGCCCGGTTCGCCGCGGTCGGGGTGGCCAGCACCCTGGCGTACCTGGTGCTCTTCGTGGCGACCCGGGGTGCGCTGGGGGCACAGGCCGCGAACCTGTTGGCCCTGCTGGTGACCGCGGTGGCCAACACCGCCGCGAACCGCCGGCTCACCTTCGGCATCTCCGGGCGCCGGCACGCCGCCCGGCACCACCTCCAGGGGCTGGCCGCCTTCGTCCTCGGGCTGGCGCTGACCAGCGGGTCCCTCGCCGCCCTGCACGGCGTGACCGCCGAGCCGCCCCGCCCGGTGGAACTGGCGGTCCTGGTCGCGGCGAACCTGGCCGCCACCGCGCTGCGGTTCCTGCTGCTCCGGCTGGGCATGCATCACCGTCGCCCCTGACCAACCATCAGCAGGCGAGAGCGGTCGCGAGGACCTCGACGAGACGCGGCGCGTGGCGCCCGTCGGGGTCCTCGTCGGCGTTGAAGTCGGCCACGCTCATCCCGAGCAGTCGTTCGGACCGGGCCAGCGGTCCGACCAGCGCGAGCAGGTCGTCCCAGTCGAGGCCGCCCGGCTCGGGGTAGGTCACCGCGGGCAGCGCACGCGGGTCGAGCACGTCGAGGTCGAGGTGGAGCCAGGCCGGCGCGGACCCGTCCGCGGCCAGCTCCCGGCCGACCTCCGCGGCGCCGCGTCGCCGCAGCGCGGGCGCCGGGAGCTGGACCACCCGGGGGTCGACCCGGCCGGCCTCCCGCCGGCTCGGATCGTCGTAGGGCGGGCGGTGACCGAGCAGCCGGACCTGCGCGGGGTCGATCAGCGCCCGGCCGAACAGGTCGGGGCCGTGACCGGTGAGGGTGGACAGCTCCATGTCCGCCCCTTCGCCGGTCTCCGACGTCCGGCCGTCGAAGAAGTCGACGTGACCGTCCAGGAACCACAGGCCAGTACCGGCGGGCAGGCCGAGGAAGACGCCCAGCAGGATCGTGCAGTCCCCGCCGAGCACCAGCGGACGGTCTCCGGCGGCGCGCACCCGCGCCACCCCCGCTGCGATCGCGCTGCTCGCCCGGCGGACCTGTGCGGCGCCGATCAGGCCGGTGGCCGGGTCCCGCCGCGGATCGTCGATCCGGGCGTCGACCGCTCCGCCGTCCCGCGCGTCGAGCCGCTCCAGCAGGCCGGCGGCCCGCAGCGCGCCCGGCGCGCGTTCCTCGCCCCGGCCCCGCCCCGAGGAGTCCAACGCCGCGTCCAGCACCGTCCATCGCACCGCCGCAATCTAGCCCGGGCGTGGCAGGCTGGGCGGATGTACCGGGAGTTCCCCGCCGGCCTGCCCGGCGCGGTGCGCTGGACCAGCGTCAGCGGCGGCGCGCCCACCCGGGTGTTGCCGGACGGCTGCCTGGACCTGCTCTGGTCCAGCCGGTCCGGGCTCCTCGTCGCCGGCCCGGACCGCACCGCGTACCTCACCGACCCGACGTCGGGGGAGCGGTGGCTCGGGCTGCGGCTGCCACCGGGCATCGGTCCCGCCGTCTTCGGCGTCCCCGCCGACGAGCTGCGCGACCGCCGGGTTCCGCTGGACGCGCTCTGGGGCCGGGCGGCGACCGACGTCGCCGAGCGGCTGGGCGAGCGGCCGACCGCCGGCGGGCTGGAGGCCGTCGTCGCCGCCCGGCTGGCCGCCGCCGGAGGGCCGGACCCGCTCGGCGTACAGGTCGCCGCCCTGCTCGCCGCCGGGACCAGCGTCACCGCGGCCGCCGCCGAGGTCGGCCTCGGCCCGCGCGTCCTGCACCGACGCAGCCTGAGCCTCTTCGGGTACGGCCCGAAGACCCTCGCCCGCATCCTGCGCATGCAGCGGGCGTTGGCCCTGGCCCGCGCAGGTACGCCCCTCGCGGAGGTGGCTGCCCGCTCCGGCTACGCCGATCAGGCCCACCTCACCCGCGATGTCCGGGAGCTGGCCGGCGTTCCACCCACCCTGCTGTTGAAGAGCTGACCCGTCGACCCCGCCCAGCGATCACGGGTTCAGGGGCGCGAACAGGTCCACGCCGTTGCCGTCCGGGTCGTGGAGGACCGCGTACCGCTGGCCCCAGAAGGCGTCCCAGGGCGCCAGGTGGCCGTGGTGTCCCGCCCCGGTCAGCTCGGCGTACCAGCGGTCGACCTCGGCCGGGTCGGCGCAGCGGAACGCCAGGCTCACCCGAGGACCTCCGGTGGGTGCTGTCCAGTGCGGGTCGAAGCTGCGGATCATGTCGACCGCGTCCCACGCCAGCCGGATACCGCTGTCCAGGGCGACCTCCACGTGCGACTCGCGCTCCGCGCCGGGCGGGATCGCCAGCCCCAGCCGACGGTAGAAGTCCAGGGTGCGCGCCATGTCGGTGACCGCCATGCCGATGAGGTCGAAGTGAGGTGTCATGGCGGTCACGGTAGGGGCGGACGGGGCCGGTCGTCTTGAACGGAACGGACGTGGGCCCAGTGACCGGTGTGGCCTTCACGGCCGGCTGGCGCCGCGTACGGTGTGCAGGAGACAAGTCCGGCTTTAATGGCTAAATGCCTCAGCGTGGCCGGCCTCCATGACGGCGAGGGAAGGGAGCAGCCGGTGATGCACCTGGCCTACCTGGACGCGGGGTCCGGCAGCCTGATCGTGCAGGCGGTGGTCGGTGGGGTGGCCGGAGCGGCGGTGGCGGCCAAGCTCTACTGGCGCCGGCTGGTAGCCCGGTTCCGGCGTCAGCCCACCGACCAGCGTTGACCGGGCCGGCACCGGCGATGACCCGACCCGACACCGGCGTCCGGCTCGACCCCGGATCCTTCCGCGACCCGACCAACCGGGTCTTCCAGCGCGACGGTGAGGTGCTGCGCGGCCTCGACCACCGGGCCACGCGCGACTGGCGGGCCCTCGCGGCCAGCGGGTTCTTCCGCGCTTTGCTGGCCGAGGAAAAGGTGTGCGGCACCGAGGAGGTCGCCGCGACGCCGCCCTGGTCCGCGGTGCTCCGGCACGACCGCATCCCGTACGTCTCGCACCCGTACGAATGGTCGTTCGGGATGCTGCGGGACGCCGCGCTGCTGCACCTGGAGATCCTGCGCGCGGGGCTGGAGGACGGGTTCACCACCAAGGACGGCTCGGCGTACAACCTCCAGTGGCGCGGCGCCGCGCCGGTCTTCATCGACGTCGGTTCCTTCGAGCCGCTGCGCGAGGGCGAGCCGTGGGCCGGATACCGGCAGTTCTGCCAGACCCTGCTCTACCCGCTGCTGCTCCAGGCCCACCTCGGCGTGGACTTCCAGCCCTGGCTGCGCGCCCGGGTCGACGGCCTCGAACCGGACCAGATGCGCCGGTTCTTCGGCGGCGCCCGCCGGTTGCTGCCCGGCGTGCTGACCCACGTGCACCTGCACGGCGCGATGCAGCAGCGGCATGCCCGCTCCACCACCACCGACGTGCGGGCCCAACTGCGCGACGCCGGGTACTCCCGGGAGCTGGCGTCCGCGACCGTGCGTGGCATCGAGAAGCTGGTCCGCCGGCTGGACCGCCCGCCCGGCGGCAGCCACTGGTCGGACTACCAGCGCACCTGCGGCTACTCGGCGCAGGACCGGCTGGCCAAGGAGCGGTTCGTCGAGGAGGCGGTGGCCGGCGCGGGCACGCCGGCGCTGGCGCTCGACCTGGGCGCCAACGACGGCCGGTACGCCCGGATCGCCGCCCGGCACGCCGGGTACGTGGTCTCGGTCGAGCAGGACCCGGCGGTCGTCGACGCGCTCTACCGGGCGCTGCGGGCCGAAGGGGAGCGGCGGATCCTGCCGCTGGTCATGGACCTGGCCGACCCGTCGCCCGGCGGCGGCTGGCGCGGCGTCGAGCGGGCCGGCTTCGCCGACCGGACCCGGGCCGACGTGGTCCTCGCCCTGGCCCTGGCGCACCACCTGGCCATCGGCCGGAACGTGCCGCTGGGGGAGGTGGTCGACCAGTTCGCCGGGCTGGGCGCGCCCGGCGCGACCCTGGTGGTGGAGTTCGTCCACCCCGAGGACCCGATGGCCCGCCGGCTGCTGGCCAACAAGCCAGACGGGCTCTTCCCCGACTACCGGCGGGACGCGTTCGAGCGGCTGCTCGCGGCGCGCTGCCGGATCACCCGCCGCTGGGAGCTGCCGTCCGGCACCCGGACGCTCTACCAGGCGGTGGTGGATGGCTGAGGGCACGCTCGCGCCGCCCGACGTCCGACCCGTACCGTCCGCCCCGGCGCGACCGGGTCGCCCATGGCGGACGGAGCTGGGCCGGTTGCTCGAAGTGGTCGCCCTGGTCGGGCTGGTCGTCACCCAGCCGCTGCTGGACGTGCTCGGGCGCAGCCCCGACTTCTTCCTGTTCCACGGCGCCGGGCGGGGCGAAATCCTGCTCCTGGTGGCACTGATCGCGATCGTGCCGACCCTACCGTTCGCGCTGCTCGGCGCGGTCAGCCTGGTCGCCGGGCGGGTCGCCCGGGCGGCGGTGCACACCCTGCTCGTCGGGCTGCTGCTGGCCGCCCTGGCCGTCCAGGTCGGGCGGCACGGCACGCCGCTGCGGGGCGTACCGCTGCTGCTGGTCGCCACCGTGGTGGGCGCGGCCGGGGCGGCCGCGCACCGGCGCTGGCGGGCGCCTGGCCGGGTGCTGCGTTTGGCGGCGCTCGGACCGCCGGTCTTCGTCGGCCTGTTCCTCTTCGCCTCGCCGGCCTCGGCGGTGGTGCTGCCCCGCGCCCACGCCGGCGCCGCCGGGGTGGCCGGCCCGGGCGCCCACCCGCCGGTGGTGATGATCGTCCTGGACGAGCTGCCGCTGGTCTCCCTGCTCGGCCCCGACGGGAAGATCGACGCCACCCGCTACCCGCACTTCGCCGAGCTGGCCCAGGGTTCCACCTGGTACCGCAACGCCACCGGGGTCAGCGGCTGGACCCCGTACGCGCTGCCGGCCATGCTCACCGGCCGCTACCCGGCCGAGCCGCTCGCCCCGCACTACTCGCAGTACCCGGACAACCTCTTCACCGCCCTCGGCGGGCTGTACGACGTCAAGGCCGAGGAGAGCATCACCCGGCTCTGCCCGCCCAGCCGCTGCGAGCAGCCGTTCGCCCCGGAGCAGGGGCTCGGCGTGCTGGTCCGGGAGAGCCGCCGGCTGCTGCGCCAGGTGACCGCCCCGGTGGACAGCCGGATCGACCCGGAGAACTCCTATCGGGAGCTGACCCGCGCCGAGGCCGGGCTGGACGCGGCGGAACCGGTCCCGGCGGACCCGAAGTTCCGCTGGGACACCCTCGACGACAACCAGCCCGCCCGGTTCACCAGCTTCCTGGCCGGGCTGCGGCCGTCGCCCCGCCCCACCCTGCACTTCCTGCACCTGCTGATGCCGCACACGCCGTGGGCGTACCTGCCGTCCGGGGCGCACTACGCCGCGCCGGAGGATCTGCCCAACGACGGCGCCGGCTGGGTGGACCTGGCGCGGCAGCGGCACCTCGCCCAACTCGGCTACACCGACCGGCTGATCGGCGAGACGCTGCGGACGCTGCGCGCCACCGGCCTCTACGACAAGGCCCTGATCCTGGTCACCGCCGATCACGGGGTGAGCTTCCGCAAGGACTGGCAGGGCCGGGGGATGGACGCCATCAACCACGCCGCCGACCAGGTGGCCTGGGTGCCGATGTTCGTCAAGGAGCCCGGCCAGCGCGCCGGCCGGGTGGACGACCGGAACTGGGAGCACGTCGACCTGCTGCCCACCATCGCCGACGAGACCCACCTGAAGATCCCCTGGCGGATGGACGGGCGGTCCGCCCGGCAGGCCCCGCGCGAGCGCGCCGACAAGCGCTTCTACGACCGCCCGGGCCAGCCGGTGACGATCACCGGCGGGGTGCCGTCCCCGCCGGCCACGCCGGCCCCGAGCCCGCTGCTCGGCACCCACGTGGGGGAGCGGCCGGCCGGCGGTACGGCGAAGGTGGCGAACCTCGCCGCGTTCCGCGCCGTCGACCCGGCCCACGGGGAGCTGCCGGCCCTGGTCTGGGGCACCGTGCCCGCCCCCGTGCCGGACGGGACGATGCTGGCGGTGGCGGTCAACGGCACGGTCGGCGCGGTGGTCGCCGTCGTCCCCGCCGACCGGGGCGGACGCCGTTTCGCGGCGTTCGTTCCCGACGACCGGCTCTTCGCCGCCGGGCCGAATCGGCTGGACGTCTACCGGGTGGCCGCCGACGGCACCCTGCGCCGCCTCACGCTTTCCTGAGCACGCTCCCAGCCCGGCCGGACCCGTCCTCGCCAGCCCCCGGGCGGCGGGTCCGGCACGCCCCCGCACATGGTTTCCGAGCCGGCAGGTCGGGAATCGGGTGACGCATACCTCACCGCGGAACCACGACCAGCGGTGTCCCCAAGACCGCGATTACGGTAAAAGCGAAGGCAACTCAACGAAGATCTTGCCGGCGAAGCGAGGAACACATGACGGAAGTCAAGCTCGACCACCCCGGTGGGCAGCTGTCGATGCCGGTGCAGTCCGCGGTCGAGGGCCCCGCCGGCATCCGGATCGGCAAGCTGCTCAGCGAGACCGGGATGACCACCTACGACCCCGGTTTCGTCAACACCGCGTCCTGCTCGTCCGCGATCACCTACATCGACGGTGACGCGGGCATCCTGCGGTACCGGGGGTACCCGATCGAGCAGCTGGCCGCGAAGTCCTCCTTCCTGGAGGTCTCCTACCTGCTGATCTACGGCGAGCTGCCGACCCAGCAGCAGCTGGGCGAGTTCAGCGAGCGGATCCGCCGGCACTCGCTGCTGCACGAGGAGATGCGCCGCTTCTTCGACGGCTTCCCGCGCGACGCCCACCCGATGGCCGTGCTGTCGTCGGCGGTCAGCGCCATCTCCACCTTCTACCAGGACAGCCTGGACCCGTTCGACGCTGAGCACGTGGAGATGTCCACGGTCCGGCTGATGGCGAAGGTCCCCACCATCGCCTCGTACGCTTACAAGAAGTCGATCGGGCAGCCGCTGCTGTACCCGGACAATTCGCTGGGCTACGTGGAGAACCTCCTGCGGATGACCTTCGGCGTCCCGGCGGAGCCGTACGAGGTCGACCCGGTGATGGCCCGGGTGCTGGACATGCTGTTCATCCTGCACGCCGACCACGAGCAGAACTGCTCCACCTCGACCGTGCGGCTGGTCGGCTCCAGCAACGCCAACCTCTTCGCCTCGGTCTCGGCCGGCGTGAACGCCCTCTTCGGCCCGCTGCACGGCGGCGCCAACCAGGCCGTGCTGGAGATGCTCCAGCAGATCAAGGCCGGTGGCGGCGACGTCCGGTCCTTCGTGCAGAAGGTGAAGGACAAGCAGGACGGCGTGAAGCTGATGGGCTTCGGCCACCGGGTCTACAAGAACTACGACCCGCGCGCCGCCATCGTGAAGAAGGCCGCGCAGGACGTGCTGGGCCGGATGGCGAAGCCGGACCCGCTGCTGGACATCGCGATGGAGCTGGAGGAGATCGCGCTCGCCGACGACTTCTTCGTCTCCCGCCGGCTCTATCCGAACGTGGACTTCTACACCGGCCTGATCTACAAGGCCATGGGCTTCCCGACGAAGATGTTCACGGTGCTCTTCGCCCTGGGCCGGCTGCCCGGCTGGATCGCCCAGTGGCGCGAGATGATCAACGACCCGGAGACCAAGATCGGTCGCCCGCGGCAGATCTACACCGGCTACCCCGAGCGCGACTACCCCCCGGCCGCGGAGCGCTGAGCCGGTCCTGATGACGAAGGCCGCCGACCCGTGGGTCGGCGGCCTTCGTGTCGGTTGCGCCCGTGCTGGCCGGTGCGTCAGCCCACCAGGGAGCGGAGCGGGATCTGTGCGTCCCGAAGGGCGCGTACCAGGTCAGCCAGGAACGGGTGCTCGTCGGCCTGCAGGCCGTCCGGATTCGGAATCACCAGGTAGGCCGACCCGTCCGCCAGGGAGACCCGGGCGGTGTCGGTGTACCGGGCGACGACCGCTTCGGCGCGGTCGCGGTCACCGGCCGCCACCTCGACGGTGATCGGCCGCCACTCGCCGCCCACCTCCTCCGCCAGCGGCTCGGCCGCCGCAGCCGCCCGGGCGGGGTCGACACCGGTCGTGCGCCGCAGGCCACCGCGGTTCGCCGGCTCACCCGACGGATTGAGCAGGGCGTTGGCCACCAGGTGCAGCCCGTTCTCGTTGTACGCCCGGAAGAGCGGGTTGAACGCGAACAGGACCGCCCGGCCGGCGCCGGTGGGCTCGTCCACCAGCGCGACCGTCCCCTTGAGTGCGTCGCCATGGACGGTGTAGCCGTTCGACCAGAAGGTGTCACCGGAGGGGTAGGTGAGCACGTTGGTGCCGGTGGTGCTCGGGCCGAGGATCGGGTCGTTGTTGTTGAACTCGAAGTCCTCGGCCGGGCGGCCCAGCCCGACGGGGCTGCCCCGGTCGACGTCGACCCGGAAGTGCGAGCCGATCACTTGGTAGCCGGTCGGCTTCGGCTTCTCGGTGGTGGAGGTGAGACCGGCGGCGCGGGCCAGCCGGGTGCCCTCGTTGCGCAGGCCGATGTAGGTGCGTCCCTGGGCGATCCAGGCCCGCAGGTTGGCCTGCCCGGCCGCGGTGAGCCCGCCGGTGGCGCTGCTGCCGTCCGGTACGAGCAGCACCGTACGGTCGGTGAACGCCGGCGTGTTGTCGTTGATGTCGGCGGTGGTCACGGCCTTCAGGTCGAGGCCCCACCGCTTGCCGAGCACGTACCGGGCCTCGCCGTGCGAGCCGGAGGTGGTGGAGATGCCGGTGCCCTGGAACAGCCCGACATCCGGCAGATCCACCGGGGTGCCGTTGGCTGCCGGGCGGTTCGGGGTCAGGGTCACCCCGAGGGACCTGGCAAGCTTGTCGATCTCCTTGGTCAGGCTCCGGGCGGGGAATCCGACCACGCCGGTGTCGAGGTCACGGACGAGCGGCACGCCCTGGCCGAGCAGCCGGAAGGTGAGTTCGGCCGCCGCTGCGGAGTCCAGCGGGTACGCGTACGAGCCGTTCGCCCCGGCCGCCGAGGTCGTGCCGCCGGAGATCTGCCGGACCAGCTGTGCCTGGGGCCGGACGTCGTCCCCGGTGTAGATGGTGTCCACACCCATCAGCAGCGGGTTGCTCCAGGACGACACGTCGTAGAAGTACGGGAACGGCACGTACGGGTCCTCGCCCATGATCGCCTGGATCCAGTGCTTCTGCGGCTGGTCCAGCGGGATCCAGTACGCGCCCACCGGCACCGTGACGTCGGTCGCGGTGCGCCCGCCGAAGATCCGGGCGGTGGGCACCGTGGTCGGCTTCGTCACCTCGTACACCTCGACGTCCATCCGGCGCAGCCGCTCGACCAGCCGGCGCACGTCGGCGAGCTGACGGTCGGGGAGCAGGAAGTACGAGCGGATCTTGACGTCCGGCACCGGGAACTGGACCGTGTTGGTCGGCTGGACCACCTCGTTCGGCTCCAGCGTCCCGGCCCTGCCCTCGGCGAGCGCGTCCGTCCAGATCTTGAAGTAGCTGGTCAGCACCTCGTGCTTGTTCGCGGCGGCCCAGCCGAGGGTGGACCACTGCGTGTTGAACTGCTGCTGGACCCGGTCGGCCACCGCCGACGCGCTGCCCTTCTCGAAGGTCATGCCGGCGGCGCCGAAGCCGGCGGCCGGGACCGTGTCGCCGTACCCCATGAAGAACATGTCGTACGTCGAGTAGTTGAAGTAGCACTCGGTGGTGAGGGCCCCGCCGCAGGCGCCGTTGAAGCCGAAGCCGGCCTTGTTGGCCTCGCCGATCCGGTTGATCCAGTCGACGTTCTCGCTGGCGATCTCGTGGTGGATCGGGTCGGCGTTGGGCGGGAAGAAGTACTGCCGGCCGCCCATCTCGTGCGCGTCGATGAAGACCTGCGGCGGGTACTGCCGCAGGAGTTCGATCTTGCCGTCGGTCTCCTGCTGGGTCCGCGCGAACCAGTCCCGGTTCATGTCGAAGCCGTACTCGTTCTGCCGCCGGCTGGCGTCGCGGCCGTCCGGGTTCTGCGTCGGCACGATGACGGTGACCAGGTTGTCGTTCCGCTCCGCGACCGCACAGGACAGGCCGGACGCCAACTCGTACAGGGTCTTGAGGGCGGCGTCCGTACCGCTCTTCTCGCCGCCGTGCACGTTCGCGGTCACCCAGACGATGGCTGGGCGGTCGGTCGCGGTCCCGGCGGCCTTCTTCGCCGTGATTCCGCGCGGATCCCGCAGCTCGCGGATGTCGTTGGCGATCTGCTGCAGCGCACCCTGCTGGACGTGCCGCTCGTTGGACACGATGGCGTACGGCAGCGGCTGGCCCAGCACGCTCGTCGCCATGACGCCGGTGACGACGCGGTCGGAGGCGGCGTCGACGGTCTTCAGGTAGTTACGGACCTCGTCGTTGGTGACGACCCGCTCCTGGCCCGTGCCGAGCGGAAAGCCCAGCGCGGACTCCGGGCTGGGCACGGTGGACAGCCGGGCGGCGGGGTCGCTGCTGCAGCCGGGTGTGGTGGTGGCGGCGGCCGGGGCGCCACCGAGCAACGGCGTCATGCCGGCCAGCAGGAGCAGCGCGGCGACGCTGGCCGTTCTTCTCGTGGGGACCGCCCCGGGCGGACGCTTGGACAGGCGCATCGGGATACCTCTCTTCGCTTGGCGGAAGATCGATTGAGGTGAATCGAAACCGTATGATCTGCGGTTTCCTGAGGTCAAGACTCAGCTCGTGCCGTTCAGTGCGCGCGGTGCCCGTCCTCGCTGGCGGTGGTGGGCAGGTCACCGAGCACTCGGTTGATCATGTGGATCCGTGCGTTGGCGACCTGATAGTCGGCGCACACCGTGTCGGCCCGGTCGGCCAGGCGTGCCGTCCCCCCGCCCCCGGTGACCGTGACCCTCGTACCGGCGAGCGTGGTTACCCCGCCCGCGGCCACCATGTCGGACAGTGACAGCGACCCGGCGACGAGGTGCTCGCGGAGCAGGCCGCGGAGCTTGTCCTTCTGGACGAGGAGCAGTTGGTCCAGGTTCTCCTCGGAGAACTTGGCCGCGAACGCGTCGTCCGTCGGGGCCAGGATGGTCAGCCCCGACCCGCCGCGCAGGTCGGCCGCCAGCCCGGACGCCCGTACCGCCGCCTCGAACGTGGTGAGTACGGGAAGCCACTGCAGGGCCACCTCGGCCGGCTGCCCGGTCAGTGCCGCCGGGTTGCCCGGTTCGCTGCCGGAGGGCAGCAGGTCGCACAGGGGTCCGCGTACGACGGGCGCCGCCGGTGCGGCAGCTCCACCGGCCGCCGCGGGCGGCTCGGCGCCCGAGCAGCCCGCGGCGGTGAGCACCAGGGACACGGCGACCGCGGCGAGCGCCGCCAGCTGTCGCCGGGGGTGACGACGGCGGGCCGGCCGCCGGAACCGGTGCAGGGCTCGGGGTGGCGGGAGGATGGGCTGGTCCACGGCGTTCTCCAGGTCCGGTCGGATCGTACCGGCAGGCCCGGCAGGCCGGGCTGCCGGTACGACGATCAGCAGGTCACAGGCTCGCGCACTGGCCGCTCTTCGGACCCTGGGCCGAGTTGCCCAGCCCGAGGTCGACCGGTGCCACCGTGTTGCCGCTGCAGCGCAGCGGGCCCGTCACCGTGTTGGCCGCCAGCAGTGGCGCGTCGCCCCGGTTGTCCGACACCTCGACCGGGCCGGTGACCGTGGCGTCGACGACCACGACCGGGCCGCTGGTCGCCGCGATCCGGACCGGTCCCTCCACCGCGCTGTCGGTCATGAAGACCCCGGCGGCGCCGCTGGCGTCCACCGGGCCGGTGATCGACGAGCCGGTCGCGATCAGCGTCGCGCCCGCCCGCACCCGGACCGGACCCGTCACGGTGGCGTCCCGCAGGCAGGTCACCCCGGAGACCACCAGCTGACCGCTGTGCTTACCGGTCACGGTCGGGTACAACCGCTCGGCGTCCACCAGCTTCTCGACCGCCTGCCCGTCGAGCAGCAGGGGGACCAGCCCTCGCTCCGGCTGGGTCATCGGCACGACGTACCCGTCGGAGACCTTGACCACCTTCCAGCCGTGCGCGGCCAGCCGCTGGGCCACCGTGGTCCGCAGGTCGGCGGGACCGTCGGTGCGCGCCCCGTGGTACTGCTCCTCGGTGAGTTTGTACCCGCACGGCACGTCGTCCAGGATCTGACCGTCGCGCGGGGCATCCAGGGGAGGCGGGCTGTCGCCCGGGTGCGGCGCCGGGTACACCTCGATCGGGCGGGAGCCACGGAAGACGATCCGGCCGGTGTTCGAGACCTGGAAGGTGATCGCGTCGGCCCTCGCCGAGGTGATCTTCGTGAGGTTCGCCCGGTGGTAGTCGAGGAACTGGTTGAAGGTCCACAGCGCGGAGTACGCCTTGCGCCGCCGGTTGTTCGCCGTGTTGCCCTCGTCCGGCCGGGTGGTGCCACCGGAGCTGCGCAGCTCCAGCAGTGAGTTGACGACGTTCTTGAGCCCCAGCGTGTTGCGCAGGATCGTCTCCTCGCTCAGGCCCACGTTCCCGCCGCCGGCACACCCGTACGGGCATGGCCACCAGCCGTCCCTGGCGCCCTGCTCGTACATGTGGCCCTCGATCATGTGCTGCGACTCGTCGAAGATCGACCGGGCGACGTTCTGGTGCCGCGGCGGCAGCATCGGCAGGTCGCCGGCGCTGGAGTTGCCGAACTCGTGCCCGTCGTAGCCGGCCACCGGACGGTAGTCGCGCAACATCTGCACCAGCGCGAACGTCTCGGGCTGGCGGATCAGCGAGTAGTCGCGGTTCAGGTCCTGGCCGGTGGAGTTGCCCCGGGTGTTGGCCGCCCGGCCGTCGCCGTTGATGGTGGGCACGATCAGCACGGTGGTGTGCGACAGCAGGTCGAGCGTCCGGGGGTCGTTGCTGAAGGCCAGCTGCCGCGCCATGATCAGGCAACCTTCCCGGTCGCCGGGCTCGTTGCCGTGCACGTTGCAGTTGACCATCAACGGTGAGGTCGCCGCCACCGCCTCCGGGGTGGCCGGCGGCGTGGGGTAGCCGATGATGAACATGTTGATCGGGCGGCCGAGCACGGTCCGGCCGATCTCCGTCACCCGGACGCGGTCGCTCAACTCGTCGATCGCCGCGGTGTAGGCGTACTCGTTGACGTCGCTCGTGTATTGCGCCGCGAGAGTGGTCTCCCACTGGGTCCGCAGGTTCTCGCCCGGTACGTTCGGGTCGCCCCACGGCGCCGAAGTGGTGCCGGACACCGGTTCCGAGTACGGCTGCGCGGTGGTCCCGACGCGGGCACGCACCCGCCACTGGAACCGGGCGCCCGGGTTGAATCCCGCGTCGGCGAAGGTCGGTGAGGAGTTGTTGATCTGGCGGTTCGGCCGCCAAACGCCGGTGATCACGGATGGGCCGGTTGCCGAGTCGTCGGCGGCCACCGGCGTGCGCTCGATCTGGTAGTCGGTGGCGCCGTCGACGGGCGTCCATGCGAGGGTGGCGTAGCCGTCACCCTGCACGACCGTGAGGCCTTGTACCTGGTTCGGCTCGGTCTGCGTTGCGACAGCCGCCGGTTCGGCCTGTGCGGGCGCGGGCATGGTGACCGCCGCGAGGCTGGCGGCGAGGAGGACGGAAAAGATCGTCGTCGTCCGTCTGTTTCTCATGGAAACTCCAGAACAGGTGGGATGGCACGGTGTGGACACCACACACCAGCCACGCCGTCCACGGTCGACGGTGCGGGATTTCTTGAGGATGATCTGAGGATCGGGTCGGGAGCCCCGCGCCGGGCTACCCCGGCCGTAGCCGGTAGCCCACCCCGCGTACGGTCTCCACCAGGCCGGCGTCGTCGAGCTTGCCCCGCAGGGCCGCGACGTGGACGTCGAGAGTGTGCCCGGCGTTCCAGGTGGTCTGCCAGATGTCCATCAGCAGCCGGTCCCGGGACACGACCGTTCCCGCCTGCCGGGCCAACGCCATCAGCAGCGCGAACTCCTTGCGGGTCAGGCTCACCTCCCGGTCGGAGAGCCAGACCCGCCGGGCGTTGAGGTCGACCCGCAGGTCGCCGACCTCCAGCGTCGCCCCAGCTGGCGTGGCGCGGGCCGTCCTGCGCATCACCGCCTCGATCCGGGCCTGCAGTTCCGCCATCGAAAACGGCTTCACGACGTAGTCGTCGGCACCCGCCCGTAGCCCCGCTATCCGGTCCCGCTCCTCGGACCGGGCGGTCACCGCGATGATGGCGACGTCCTCGTTGTGGCGGCGGATCTGCCGGCACAACTCCAGGCCGTCCCGGTCGGGCAGGTTGAGATCGAGCAGGACGAGATCGACCGGCTCCGCCGCGGCCGCCTCCGACGCGGTGGTGGCCGTGATGATCGCGTGGCCCCGGCGGCGCAGCGCCGCCGCCAACGCGGACGCGACTCGCAGATCGTCCTCCACCAGAAGCACCCGCACCCGCGTCTCCTCGGACCTCGTCCCGACAGGTCCAAGCGAGTCTGTCCGATGGACACCGGCCGCAACCAGGCCGGACGCAAGATCGTGACCGCACGACGGGTGTCTCGGCCCATCCCGGTGACTCCGCCGGACCGCGGCCGCCGTCGGGCGGGCGACCCCGCACGAGGTCGCCCGCCCGCCGGTACGCCTCAGCGCAGGCCGGCGGCGGCCAGCAGGTTCCCCTCCGGGGTCGGCGCGGGCATCCGGCCCAGCGTCATCCGCAGCTCGGCCCGCTCGGTGGTGAACGCCGCGTCGCCGGCGATCGCGGTGGCGTACGCGGTCGCGGTCCGGTGCGCGATCGCCGACCAGCCGTACTGCTCGTGGACCATGGTGCGGGCTCG
Organism: Micromonospora sp. RTP1Z1; assembly: GCF_033804685.1. Classification (NCBI taxonomy): domain Bacteria; kingdom Bacillati; phylum Actinomycetota; class Actinomycetes; order Micromonosporales; family Micromonosporaceae; genus Micromonospora; species Micromonospora sp. RTP1Z1. The sequence continues at coordinate 25,031 of NZ_JAPFQV010000022.1, read as the reverse complement.
GCGGGCGAGCACCCGGGCCCGCACGCGGTCCGACAGCAGGGCGTCGACGGCCTCGGTGAGGCCGTCCGGGTCCTGCGGGGCGAAGGTCACCCCGGTGACGCCCGGCTCCACGATCTCGGCGAGGCCGCCGGTGCGGGCGACCGCCAGGGGCGCGCCGGCCGCGGCGCCCTCCAGGGCCACCATGCCGAACGGCTCGTAGATGCTGGGCACCGCGAAGCAGTCCGAGGCGGCCATCACGGCCGGCAGGTCGGTGCCGCCGAGGAAGCCCGGCATGCTCACCGTGCCGCCCAGCCCGAGCCGGTGCACCTCGGCCTCCAGCGTGGCCTTGTACGGGCCGTCGCCGACGATCACCGCGCGCAGTCCCGGGTGCCGCTCGCGCAGTCGGGGCAGCCCGGCGAGCAGGTGCTGCACACCCTTCTCGTAGACCAGCCGGCCGGCGAAGGTGACCAGCGGGCCGTCCCCGGCGAACCGGGCCCGGGCGGCGGCGACCGCGGCGGCCGATGCCCGCCAACGCTGTGGTTCGACGCCGTTGGGCACCACGTCGACCCGGGTGGTCGGCACGCCGAAGAGCGCGCTCACCTCGTCGCGCATGTACCCGGAGCAGACGATCACCCGGCCGGACTCGGCGCTGAGCCACTGCTCGACGCCGTGGATGGTGCGGTTCATCTCCTCCGGCAGCCAGCCCTGGTGTCGACCGGCCTCGGTCGCATGGATGGTGCTGACCAGGGGCACGTCCAGGTGCTCGCGCAGGGTCATGGCGGTGTGCGCGACCAGCCAGTCGTGGGCGTGGATGACGTCGTACGAGCCGGACTCCGCGGCCCTCAGCGCCGCCCGGGTCAGGGTGTGGTTGAAGGCCATCGTCCAGGCCAGCAGGGAGCCGGTGGCGAGCGGGAAGGTGACCGGGTCCTCGGCGGCGCGGATGATCCGGACGCCGTCGGCGTACTCCTCCAGGGGTGCGCCGTCGGCGTGCCGGGTGATGACGGTGACCTCGTGGCCGGCGGCGGCCAGGGCGACCGACAGCGCGTGCACGTGCCGGCCGAGTCCGCCCACCAGCACCGGCGGGTACTCCCAGGAGAGCATCAGGATGCGGCGGGTCCGCGGGGGCACGCCGGCGCCGGGGCTCTGCTGCGGGATCTGGGGCCGGGAGGTCAGGGTGGGCCGGTGGGTCCGGTCCGTGGCGGTGGCGGGCTGCTCGCCGACCCGCAGGGTGGTCACATCAATCTCCGTCCATGCACGAAGGATCGCGCCGGCAACGGTGGCGGCGGAAAGAGGGTGGTGGGGGTGGCCGAGGGGCCGAGGCGGACCGCCCGCGCGGGCGCGTCCGGATAAAGCAAAGGGCATCACGCGGTCCCGCGCACCTCGAAAAGGCCTATCGTGACGGAAGACACCCGACGGCCCGCCGAGCCCCAGGTGGGTGGATCTCGGGTGTGGCCCGATCGGGTGGATTGGTCGCCGTGGTGGCGGGGCACTAGCGGCGTGCGCACCGACGGCCCCGCCCGTCCGGCGCGCTCACGATCATGTGCCGAAGGAGCGACATGCAGGTCTGGCCGGGCGATAGCTATCCCCTTGGCGCCACCTACGACGGGATGGGGACCAACTTCGCGATCTTTTCCGAGGTGGCCGAGAAGATCGAGCTCTGCCTGTTCGACGAGTGGGACACCGGCGCCGAGCGCCGGGTCGAGCTGCGCGAGGTCGACGCGTACGTGTGGCACGCGTACATCCCGGGCATCGAGCCGGGTCAGCGCTACGGCTACCGGGCCCACGGGCCGTACGACCCGGCCAACGGGGTTCGCTGCAACCCGCACAAGCTGCTGCTCGACCCGTACGCGAAGGCGGTCGACCGGGAGGTCTCCTGGGACCCGGCGGTCTACGACTACGTGCTGGGCGAGCCGGACCGGATGAACGAGACCGACTCGGCGCTGTTCATGCCGAAGTCGGTGGTGGTCAACCCGTACTTCGACTGGGGCAACGACAAGCCGCCGCGCACCCCGTACCACCACTCGGTGATCTACGAGGCGCACGTGCGCGGGCTGACCATGCGGCACCCGGACATCCCGGAGGAGCTGCGCGGGACGTACGCGGCCATCGCCTCACCCGTCATGATCGACTACTTCAAGCGGCTCGGGGTGACCGCGGTCGAGCTGATGCCGGTGCACGAGTTCGTGCACGACCACCGCCTCGCCGACCTGGGGCTGCACAACTACTGGGGCTACAACACCATCGGCTTCTTCGCCCCGCACCACGGCTACTCCGCGCTGGGCCGCCTCGGCCAGCAGGTGCAGGAGTTCCGCGGCATGGTCAAGGCGCTGCACGCGGCCGGCATCGAGGTGATCCTCGACGTGGTCTACAACCACACCGCGGAGGGCAACCACCTGGGCCCGACGCTGAGCTTCAAGGGCGTCGACACCGCCAGCTACTACCGGCTCTCGGAGTCCGACCGGCGGTACTTCGTCGACTACACCGGCACCGGCAACAGCCTCAACGTGCGCAGCCCCCACTCGCTCCAACTGATCATGGACTCGCTGCGCTACTGGGTGACCGAGATGCACGTCGACGGCTTCCGATTCGACCTCGCCGCCACCCTGGCCCGCGAGTTCTACGAGGTGGACCGCCTCTCCACCTTCTTCGAGGTGGTGCAGCAGGACCCGGTGGTCAGCCAGGTCAAGCTGATCGCCGAGCCGTGGGACGTCGGCCCCGGCGGCTACCAGGTCGGCAACTTCCCGCCGCAGTGGACCGAGTGGAACGGCAAGTACCGGGACACCGTCCGGGACTTCTGGCGCGGCGAGCCGGCCATCCTCGCCGAGTTCGCCTCCCGCATCACCGGCTCCGCCGACCTCTACCAGGACGACGGCCGCCGCCCGTTCCACAGCATCAACTTCGTCACCTGCCACGACGGCTTCACCCTCAACGACCTGGTGTCGTACAACGACAAGCACAACGAGGCCAACGGCGAGGAGAACCGGGACGGCGAAAGCCACAACCGGTCCTGGAACTGCGGCGTCGAAGGGGACACCGACGACCCGGGGGTGCTCGCCCTGCGGGCCCGGCAGCGGCGCAACTTCCTGGCCACCCTGGTGCTCTCCCAGGGCGTGCCGATGATCGGCCACGGCGACGAGCTGGGCCGCACCCAGCACGGCAACAACAACGCGTACTGCCAGGACAGCGAACTGGCCTGGGTCGACTGGGAACGGGCCGACGACGAGCTGCTCGGGTTCGTCCGCCGGCTCACCGACTTCCGCAACCGCCACCAGGTGTTCCACCGGCGCCGGTTCTTCACCGGGCTGCCGGTCGGCGGCCGGGCCGCCGGGTCAGGCCTGCCCGACCTCGCCTGGTACACCCCCGACGGCCGGGAGATGACCGGCGAGGACTGGGGCAACGACTTCGGTCGCTCGGTCGCCCTCTTCGTCAACGGGGACGGCATCCCGGAGCGCGGCCAGTACGGCCAGCGCCACCGGGACGACTCGTTCCTGCTGCTGTTCAACGCGCACGACGCGCCGCTGGACTTCACCCTGCCCGGGGAGGAGTTCGGGCAGCGGTGGGAGCTGGTGATCAGCACCGCGGAACCGGATCCGGAGAAGACCACGCTGGTCGAGGCGGGCGGCACCGTCTGCGTGCCCGACCGCTCCCTGCTGGTCCTGGAGAGGACGGCCTGACATGTCCGACACCCCCCGACCCGACGTGACGACGGCAGCGACGACGCGGGTCGGGTCGACCTACCGCGTCCAGGTACGGCCCGGCTTCGACCTCGACGCCACCGCCCGCCTCGCCGACCACCTCGCCGACCTCGGCGCCACCCACCTGTACAGCGCGCCGCTGCTCACCGCCACCCCCGGCTCCGCGCACGGCTACGACGTCGTCGACCACCGGGCGGTCAACCCCGAACTCGGCGGCGAGGCCGGCCGGCAGCGGCTGGTCCGCGCCCTGCGCGCGGCCGGGCTGGGCATGGTCGTCGACATCGTCCCGAACCACGCCGGGGTCGCCCAGCCGGCGGCCAACCCGGCCTGGTGGGACGTGCTGCGCCGGGGCCGGGTCTCGGCGTACGCCGGCTGGTTCGACATCGACTGGGACCAGGGCCGGCTGCTGCTGCCGGTGCTCGCCGACACCCCCGACGCGCTGCACGACCTCAAGGTGGTCGAGGGGGAGCTGCGCTACCACGAGCACCGCTTCCCGATCGCCGACGGCACCGGCGCCGGCAACCCGCGCGAGGTGCACGACCGGCAGCACTACCAGCTGGTCTCCTGGCGGCGCGGCGACGCCGAGCTGACGTACCGCCGGTTCTTCGCCGTCTCCGACCTGGCCGGCCTGCGGGTGGAGGACCCCGCGGTCTTCGCCGCGACCCACGCGGAGATTCTGCGCTGGGTCGACGCGGGCGAGGTGGACGGCATCCGGGTCGACCACCCGGACGGGCTGCGCGACCCCGCCGGCTACCTGGCCCGGCTGCGCGCGGCCGCGCCGGCCGCGTGGCTGGTGGTGGAGAAGATCCTCGAGTACGGCGAGGAACTGCCCGCCTGGCCGGTGGACGGCACCACCGGCTACGACGCCCTGGCGGCGGTCAGCGGACTCTTCGTCAACCCGGACGCGGAAGGTGACTTCACCGCCCTCGACACCCGGCTCACCGGCCACCACACCTCCTGGCAGGACCTCACCCACGACACCAAGCTGGCCGCCGCCACCCGGCTGCTCGCCGCCGAGCTCAGCCGGCTCGCCGCGCTCGTCCCGGAACTCGACCGGGAGGAGACCCGGGCGGCCCTGGCCGAGCTGGCCGCCTGCTTCCCCGTCTACCGCGGCTATCCGCCGGAGGGCGCCCGGCACCTCGCCGCCGCCCGGTCCGAGGCGGGCCGCAGACGCCCCGACCTGACCGCCACCCTGGACGCGGTCACCGCTCGCCTGCGCGACCCCGGGCACGAGTTGGCCGCCCGCTTCCCGCAGCTCACCGGCGCGGTGATGGCCAAGGGCGTGGAGGACACCGCCTACTACCGGTGGAGCCGGTTCGTCGCGCTCAACGAGGTCGGCGGCAGCCCGGCCCACTTCGGCGTGTCCCCGGCGGAGTTCCACCGCTTCGCCGCCGCCCGGCAGGTGCGCTGGCCGGCCAGCATGACAGCGCTCTCCACCCACGACACCAAACGCGGCGAGGACGTCCGGGCCCGGCTCGCCGTCCTGGCCGAGCTGCCGCAGCGCTGGGCCGAGCGGGTGCAGGACTGGATGTCCCGGGCCCCGCTGCCCGATCCCGCCTTCGCCCACCTGCTCTGGCAGACCGCCGTCGGCGCCTGGCCGATCGAGCGGGACCGGCTGCACGCGTACGTGGAGAAGGCCTCCCGGGAGGCCTCGGCCTCGACCAGCTGGGCCGACCCCGACCTGGCCTTCGAGCGCGAGCTGCACGCCCTGGTCGACCGGATGTACGACGACCCGGAGCTGCACGCCGAGATCACCGCGTTCGCGGCCGACATCACCCCGGCCGGCTGGTCCAACTCGCTCGGACAGAAGGTGGTCCAGCTCGCCATGCCGGGGGTGCCGGACACCTACCAGGGCACCGAACTCTGGGAGAACTCCCTGGTCGACCCCGACAACCGCCGGCCGGTCGACTTCGCCGTACGGCGGGACCTGCTGGCCCGGCTCGACGGCGGCTGGCGGCCCGAAGTGGCCGCCGACGGCGCGGCGAAGCTGCTGGTGGTCTCCCGGACGCTGCGGCTGCGCAGGGACCGCCCGGAGCTGTTCGCCGGCTACCGTCCGGTGCCGGCGCGCGGCCTGGCCGCGCGGCACGCGGTCGCCTTCGACCGGGGCGGCGCGATCGCGGTGGCCACCCGGCTGCCGCTGCGCCTGGCCCTGGCCGGCGGCTGGCGGGACACGACCCTGTCACTTCCCGTTCATTCGGTTACCGACTTGTTCACCGGTCAGGTCTACAGTGGCTCTGAGCTGCCCATGCATGATCTGCTGAGCACGTATCCCGTCGCCCTGCTGGCTCCCACCGACTCCGTGGAGGCTGCCCCATGACCGAGTTCACGGTGTGGGCGCCCGAGGCCGCCCGGGTCCGGCTGCGCCTGCCCGGCGCCGCCGACCACGAGATGCGCTCCGGCCCGGGCGGCTGGTGGCGGGTCGAGGTGCCGGGCGCCGGGCCGGGCACCGACTACGCGTTCCTGCTCGACGACGACGACCGGGCGTTGCCCGACCCGCGGTCGGCGTGGCAGCCCGCGGGGGTGCACGGGTCGAGCCGGCTCTACGACCACGCCGCCCACCGCTGGACCGACCAGGACTGGACCGGCCGGCAGCTGCCCGGCAGCATCCTCTACGAGCTGCACATCGGCACCTTCACCCCGGAGGGCACCTTCGACGCCGCCATCGGCCGTCTCGACCACCTGGTCGAGCTGGGCGTGGACATGATCGAGCTGCTGCCGGTCAACGCCTTCAACGGCGAGCACAACTGGGGCTACGACGGGGTCTGCTGGTACGCCCCGCACCAGCCGTACGGCGGGCCGGACGGCCTGAAGCGCCTGGTCGACGCCGCGCACGCCAAGGGGCTGGGGGTGATCCTCGACGTCGTCTACAACCATTTCGGGCCCTCCGGGGCCTACGCGCCGATGTTCGCGCCGTACCTCACCGAGCAGAACAACACCTGGGGCCGCACCGTCAACCTGGACGGCCCGCACTCCGACGGAGTACGCCGCTACATCGTCGACAGCGTGCTGATGTGGCTGCGCGACTACCACGTCGACGGGCTGCGGCTGGACGCCGTGCACGCCATGCCGGACTCCCGGGCCACCCACTTCCTGGAGGAGGTGGCGGTCGAGGTGGAGTCGCTCTCCACCCACCTGGGCCGGCCGCTGTCGCTGATCGCCGAGTCCGACCTGAACGACCCGAGGGTGATCATCCCGCGTGAAGCCGGGGGCTACGGCCTGCACGCCCAGTGGAACGACGACGCTCACCACGCCCTGCACAGCCTGCTCACCGGCGAGCGGCAGGGCTACTACGGCGACTTCGGCTCGCTGGAGTGCCTCGCCGACGTGCTGACCGGCGCGTTCTTCCACGCCGGCACCTGGTCCAGCTTCCGCAGCCGCAGCCACGGCCGGCCCGTCGACCGGCAGCGCACCCCCGGGCACCGGTTCGTGGCGTACCTGCAGAACCACGACCAGATCGGCAACCGGGCCACCGGCGAACGGATCTCCGCGACGCTCTCCCCGGCGCTGCTGCGGGTCGGCGCCACCCTGCTGCTGACCGCGCCGTTCACCCCGATGCTGTTCATGGGGGAGGAGTGGGCGGCCACCACCCCGTGGCAGTTCTTCACCAGCCACCCCGAGCCGGAGCTGGCCACCGCGGTGGCGACCGGGCGGAGGCGGGAGTTCGCCGCGCACGGCTGGCCGCCCGGGAACGTGCCCGACCCGCAGGACCCGCAGACCTTCGTCCGGTCCCGGCTGGACTGGGCCGAGCTGGACAAGCCCGAGCACCGGGAGATGTACGACTTCCACCGCCGGCTGATCGCGCTGCGCAAGAGCCGCCCCGACCTGTCCGACCCGCGACTGCACGCCGTCGACGTCCGGCACGGCGACCAGTTCCTGCTGATGCGCCGGGGTGAGTGCCTGGTGGTGGCGAACCTGGCCGGCAAGTCGCAGCGGATCAACCTGCCCGGGGTGGTGCGCACCGTGCTGCTGGCCACCGGGGACGGGGTCACCGTGATGCGCGACGGGATCGAGCTACCGGCCGAGACGGCGGCGATCGTCGCGCTCTGATCCGGCGCTGGCTACCGGTCCGGGCCGTGCCGGACAGCGTGGCACCGTCGTCAGCATCTCGGTTTCCGCTTGTCGCCGCGGTCGCCGGGTGGCTCTACAGCCGGCTGCGCGACGACCCGCCCCCCTGGGACCGCGCCCGGGGCTGAGCCGGATCAAGGGATCGGCCACTCGTGCACCGGGCGGTTGCTGTGCATCAGCTCCACGTAGTGGCGGACCACCTCGCGCAGCGCCTCCGGCCGGTCCAGGTGGTCGGCGGACTCCAGCCGGTGCAGGGTCTCCACCTGCCAGGTCGCGCCGTTGCGTCCGGTCAGGCAGCGCTGCTCGATGATGCCGAGCAGCCGGTCCCGCTCGGTCGGGTCGAGCCCCCACCGGTCCAGCCCGTGGTACGCCAGCGGCAGCAGCCGGCGCAGCACCAACTCGGTCACCGGCAGGTAGCCCAGCGCCGGCCAGAAGACCTGCGCGTCGATGCCGTGCCGGGCGCAGTTGGTGAAGTTCTCCTCGGCGGCGCTGAACGACATCTGCGACCACAGCGGCCGGTCCGACTCGGCCAGGGCCCGGACCAGTCCGAAGTAGAAGGCGCCGTTGGCGATGGTGTCCAGCACGGTCGGACCGGCGGGCAGCACCCGGTTCTCCACCCGCAGGTGCGGCCGGCCCTTGAACACGTCGTAGACCGGCCGGTTCCACCGGTAGACGGTGCCGTTGTGCAGCCGTAGCTCGGCCAGCGTCGGCACGCCCCCCTCGGCCAGCGTCTTGACCGGGTCCTCCGGGTCGCAGACCGGCAGCAGCGCCGGGAAGTAGCGCACGTTCTCCTCGAACAGGTCGAAGACGCTGGTGATCCAGCGTTCCCCGAACCAGACCCGGGGGCGTACCCCCTGGGCCTTGATCTCCTCAGAGCGGGTGTCGGTGGCCTGCTGGAACAGCGGGATGCGGGTCTCCCGCCACAGCTCCCGGCCGAAGAACAGCGGAGAGTTCGCGCCGAGCGCCACCTGAATGCCGGCGACCGCCTGGGCGGCGTTCCAGTAGTCGGCGAACTGCGCCGGGCTGACCTGGAGGTGGATCTGGGTGCTGGTGCAGGCCGCCTCCGGGGTGATCGTGTCGGCGGAGACCGACAGCCGCTCCACCCCGCTGATCGAGATCGGCAGGTCCTCGCCGCGGGCGGCGAAGATCTGCTCGTTGAGCAGCCGGTAGCGCGGGTTGGCCGAGAGCGTCTCGGCGGTCAGGTGCTCCGGGCGCAGCGTCGGCAGGATGCCGATCATGACCATGTGCGCGCCGAGGGTGCGGGCCTTCTCCTCGGCGGCGTTCAGGCTGGCCCGGACGTGCTCCTCGAACTGCGCGGTGCCGGTGCCGACCAGCCGGCGCGGGGCCACGTTGATCTCGACGTTGAACTGGCCCAGCTCGGTCTGGAAGCTCGGGTCGGCGATCGCGGCCAGCACGTCGGCGTTGCGCATCGCCGGCTGCGAGTCCTCGTCGACCAGGTTCAGCTCGATCTCCAGGCCGGTCATCGGCCGTTCCACGTCGAAGCGCGACTCGCGCAGCATCTCGGCGAAGACGTCGAGACAGCGGCGGACCTTCTCCCGGTAGCGGGCCCGGTCCTCCCGGCTGAAGGTCCGCGCACCCACATCCTCGCCCATGGTCACCACCTTGTCACCGCTGGTTCCCCTAACCTCGCACGCATCGCCGGGGCGGGGAAGACCCGAAGGTCCTTTTACCTACCCAGCCGGCGCCCCGGTGATCCCCGTCGCCTCCGACCCGTGTCGGCCGGATCCGCCCCGGCGGGCTGGTTAGCATGGCCGCGATCGGTGGGGGAGAGGCTGATGCGCGAGAAGACGACCAGGCTGTTCGTGGCGGCGGCGATCGCCGAGGCCTGCTCCTGGCTGGCCCTGCTGGCCGGCATGGCGGTGAAGTACGGGCCGCCCGCCAACGAGATCGGGGTGCACGTCTTCGGCCCGATCCACGGCGCGCTCTTCGTGGTCTACGGTCTCCTCGTCCTCGTGGTGGCCCGGCTGCGCCGGTGGCGGCTGCTGATCACCGTGGTGGCGCTGGCCTGCGCGGTGCCGCCGTTCGCCACCGTCGTCTTCGAGCGCTGGGCGCGCCGGCGGGGCCTGCTGGACGACGCGTCGGCCCCCGAGCAGGTCGCCACCCCGGTCGGCTGACCCGGCCTCCCCGGGTCCGTCGCGGCCCGGTTGGTCGACCCGCACCTGGCCGCTCGGCCGGCCAGGAAGTCCGCCAGCACCGCGGCGAGCCGCACCGGGCCGACGTCGATCTCATCGAGGGTGAATCCGGCGAACATGGCCGAACCGGTGCCCGCGTCAGCCGGGGCGGAAACCTCAGCCGAGCGCCGAGCAGGCGGCTACCCCGGCCAGCAGCAGCGCGCCGAGCGCCGCTTGGAGCAGCAGCGGCGGACCGAGATGGGACCAGACCGTCGCGGTGTGCGGGGTGAGCAGCTGGCCGGTGGTCAGGTTGACGATCCGCTCGATCCGCGGCGGCAGGTCCGGGTCACGCGGGCGGCGGAGGGTGAGCTGCACGTGGTCCGCGGGGTGCAGCGCGCTCTGCGGCAGGTGTCCGTGCAACTCCACCTCGAGCAGCCGGCCCGCGCCGTCGCGTAGCCGCAGCGGTGTCACCAGGAACTCGGGCCCCTTCTTCAACTCCTTGAAGCTGCGCCGCGCGCCACCGCCGCCGCTGCTCAGCAGCGACCGCACCAGCAGCATCAGCAGCCCCATCACGCCCGCCGCGGTGAGCACCGCGACCAGCACCGGCTGGCCCACCCGCACCTCGCGGGGGTAGCCCTCCAGCAACCGGACCACCCGCCCGGTGACGATCCGCTCCGTCGGGCGAACGACGCGCCGGATGTGGAGGTCAGTGTCCATGGTCACCACCGAGAGTCCCGTTCCGTTCACCGATGGTATCGGCTCCTCGGGTTGAACGATGTGAATGAACGACGGTCACGCGGTGACCGTCAGGTGACATCCGGAGCCGCGCGGGTATGCGTGCGGCCGAGCTGGAAAGGGGTCGAGCATGCAGCTGTCCTTCCTGCGTCCGCTCTACGACCGTCCCGGGCCGTGGTGCTCGGTGTATCTGGACGCCTCCCGGGACACCCACGACTCCCGTCCCGCGCTGGACCTGCGCTGGCGGGCCCTCAAGGGCCAACTGCTGGAACAGGGCGCCGACCCGCCGACCATCGACGCGGTCGAACGGGTGGTCCGTGGGCACGACCCGATGCCGGGGGACTACGGCCTGGCCGTCTTCGCCACCGGCGGTCGGGTGGTGCTCTCCGAGTACCTCTCCGCGCCGCCGCTGCGGGACCTGGCCAACTGGTCCGCCCTGCCGCACACGATGCCGCTGGTCGCCCAGCGCGGCGAGCAGGTCGCCTGGGTGCGGGTGCTGGCCGACCGTGCTGGCGCGGACGCCATCGCGGTCAGCGCCGGCGGGGTGCCGCGGAAGGCGCACGTCAAGGGTCGGGAGAGCTACCGACTGCGCCAGGTCCGTCCGGGCGGCTGGTCGCAGTCCCGCTACCAGCGGGCGGCGATGGAGGCCTGGCACCACAACGCCGGTGACGCCGCCGCGGCCACCGCGGAGCTGGCCGAGAAGGTGGGCGCCGACGTGGTGGTCGTCGCCGGCGACATCCGGGCCACCGGCATGATCGCCGCCCAGCTCCCGGACCGCTGGCAGGACGTGCTGGTCCGCACCGACGCGGGCTCGCGGACCGGCGGCGCCGACCCGATGGCGATGGACGACCTGACGGTGCAGACCATCGCCGAGGTCGCCGACCAGCGGGTCACCACCGCGCTGGACCGGTTCGGGGTCCAGGAGGACGTCGGGGCCGGGCTGGACGCGGTGGTCCGCGCGCTGCAACGCAACCAGGTCGACACGATGCTGATCGTCGACGACGCCTCCGCCGACGGCGAGCTCTGGATCGGTCCGGAGCCGACGGAGATCGCCATCGACCCCGGGCAGCTCGCGGACATGTCCGTGGCCGACCCGCAGCGGGTACGCGCCGACGCCGCCCTGCTCCGGGCGCTGGTCGGCACCGACGCCGAGCTGACGGTGCTCGCGCCGGGCGAGGCGCCCGAGCTCACCGACGGGGTCGGCGCGGTGCTGCGCTACGTCGACGCCGGCACCCCCGGGCGGGGCAATGGTTGACCGCACCGTGGCGGACCTGGTGGTGGAGCGGCTGCGCGCCTGGCGGGTGCCCCGGGCGTTCGGCTACCCGGGGGAGGCGATAACCCCCCTGGTGGCCGCGCTGGACCGCGCCGGCGGGGACCCGGCGTTCGTCCCGGCCCGGCACGAGGAGACCGCCGCCTTCATGGCGACCGGCCACGCCAAGTTCACCGGCGAGATCGGGGTCTGCCTGGCCACCCAGGGGCCGAGCGCGGTGCACCTGCTCAATGGCCTCTACGACGCCAAGCTGGACAGCAAGCCGGTGGTGGCGATCGTGGGCGAGGACGTCAGCGGCCCGCTCGGCGGCGCGCACGAGGAGATCGGGCTGAGTCGGCTCTTCGGCGACGTCTGCAACCAGTTCGTCCGGTACGGGCGGCTGCCCGAGCAGGTGCCCGCCCTGCTCGACCAGGCCTTCCGTACCGCCGCCGCCACCCGCAGCCCGACCTGCGTGGTGCTGCCGCGTGCGTTGCAGGTGGCGGCGGTGCCGGACCTGCTGCCGCAGACGGCGGGCGTGCTGACGGCGACCCCGGGCGAGCCGCTGGCCCGGGTGCTGCCGCACGACACCGACCTGGACGCCGCCGCGTCGCTGCTGACGACCGGCCAGCGGGTGGCGATCCTGGTCGGTCAGGGCGGGCACGGCGCCGCCGACGAGATCGTGGCGCTGGCCGACCGGCTCGGCGCCGGGGTGGCCACCTCGCTGCTCGGCAAGCCGGTGCTGGACGAGCGGCTGCCGTTCCACACCGGGGTGCTCGGCGAGGTCGGCACCACCGCCGCCGCCCAGCTGATGGGGGGCTGCGACACCCTGCTGCTGGTCGGCACGAACAACCCGTGGACGGACTACTTTCCGATGCCGGGTCAGGTGCGGACCATTCAGATCGACATCGACGGGCGGCGGATCGGCACGCGGTACCCGGTGGACGTGCCGCTGGTCGGCGACGCCGGCGACACGCTGCGCGCGTTGCTGGGCCGGGTCGCCGTCCGGCCCAACCAGCAGTGGCGGGGAGTCGTCGAGAGCTCCGTGGACCGCTGGCGGGAGGCAGCGGTTGAGCGGGCCGCCGCCCCGGCCGAGCCGGTCAACCCGCAGCTCGTGCTGCATGAACTCTCCGCCCGGGTGCCCCGATCGGGTTCGGTCGCGGTCGACGTCGGGTCGGTCCTCTACTGGTACGCCCGGCATCTGGAGCTGCCCCCGGGCGTCCGCGCGCAGCTCTGCGGGACGCTCGGCTCGATGGGTTGCGCCCTGCCGTACGCGGTGGCCGCCAAGCTGGCCCGGCCGGACGAGCCGGTGATCGCCCTGCTCGGCGACGGCGCCATGCAGCTCAACGGGTTGGCCGAGCTGATCACGGTGGCGCACCACTGGCAGGAGTGGCGGGACCCGCGGCTGGTGGTGCTGGTGCTGAACAACCGGGACCATTCGGGGATGGGCGGCGGACGGCGGCCCACCGGCGAGCTGGGTGACCGGCGACCGGACGTGCCGTACGCGGGCTGGGCCCGGCTGCTCGGCCTGCACGGCGTCCGGGTCGACCGGCCGGAGTTGGTCGGCCCGGCCTGGGACGAGGTGCTCGCCGCCGACCGGCCCAGTGTGCTGGAGGCCGTGGTCGATCCCGCGGTGCCGCTGAACCCGCCGGAACCGGCCCTGGCCGACCTGCGTGGCCTTTTCGCCGACGGGGACGCCGCCCGGCGGGTGCGCGAGCGGATACTCCGCACCGTGAGCGTCGAGGCCGATGACCTCGTTTGACGGATCCCGCGCGGCGCCCTCTTCGGCTGTCTGGCCGCCCTGGAGATGACCTCCTCGCTGCCCAATTGCCGGTACGGCAACGGACTGCGCCGGCTGGGTGGACGCGCACGACCCTGTGCGGTGGCCTGGTCGCCGCCGAGCCGGCCCTCGCCGCCGATGTGCTGTTCGGCGCCGCCGCCGCGCTCGAGCTGGACCGCCACTTCGCCACCCACCTACTGGACCTGTAGGCCGCCGAAGCCTCGTCCCTCCCCCGCTCGAGGGCCGACTTGCCGCACCGGTGACGTGCTCGCCTCGTCCTCGCGCATGGCCGCTGAAGTGCCCGTCCGGGGGCCCAAACCCCCTCCGGCAGGGGTTTCCGCCCCCGGACGTGGAACCCGGCGACAGGACGCGGCTGGGCCCGGTGCGTCCCGACCGCCCAGCCGCCGCGCACCCGAGGATTGATCCTTCCCGTGGGGGGATGCACCGTTTAGACCGCATAGGGACGGGAAGCCCGGCCGCGTGGTGAGCGAACGAGGCAAGGTGGGCCCGGTGCCGAAGGTGCAGATGGGGCTCACGGCGGAGGGCGCCGGGCTGGCCGGCGACCGGGTCGTGGCGGTGGGCAGCACCGCCCGGGTACTGGTCGCGGCGACCGCCCGGGCACTGCGCGGCGCCGACTGCGGTGACCTCGGGCACCCCACCCCGCTGTCCCGCTTCACCGGCGCCCCGGAGCCGGTCCGTCGGGCCGCCGCGGCCCGGGCCGCCGGACGGGTCGCCCTCACCCCCGCCCAGGCCGCCGAGGTGGACGCCGAGCGGGTGGCGCGCTGGCTCGTCGACCAGTACCCGCCGCGCCGCTACCCGGGCGTGGTACTCGGCTCGGCGCACGGCGCGGCCGCGCACCTGGCGGTGGCGCTGGGCGTGCCCTGGCTGCCAGCCGGCTTCGAAGTGACCGCGCACTGGAGCCACGGCGCGGTGGATCGGCCGTGCGCCGCCCTCGACCACGGCGCCGCGCTGGCCGCCCGCCTGCTGGCCGGCAACGCCGACGTGCACGTGCGGCAGGTCCACTGCCCCGCCAGCCGCGGTGGCCTCGCCGGCGCCACCGTGGCCCTCGCGCTGCGCTGGCGGCGCCTGCCGGCGGCGTACGCGCGGTTCCTGGCCGACCGGCTCACACCCGGCGCGGCAGTGCTGCTGTTGCACGACGTCCGCACCTGGCCGGTGCTCGACGAAGGCCGGGGCCACAGCTTCCAGGTCGGCTCCCCGGCCAGCGGCCTGGAACCGGTGGATTTCCACCCGGACGCGCACGCGCTGCGTCAGGTGCTCCGCTCCGCCGGCGGCGACGGGGCGCACTGGGAGCCGCCGGAGATCTCCTCCCCGCAGGGGTACGCCGAGCACGGCGTGGAGTCCGGTTTCGAACTCAGCGCCCGGGACTGGACCGGTCGGCACGGCCATCCGCTGCACCGGGTGCTCTTCCCGCAACCCGACGCGCTCAGCGCGGCGACGGCCGACCTGTACCGGCGGTGGCTGCGGCAGTCCGGCAAGACCGGCGACCGGCTGGTGGTCGAGTGCGGCCGGCTGCTCGACCCGTGGCAGGTCGTGCGGGCCGGCATGGTGCCGTACTGGTGCGAGAACGCGACCCGACGCCGGGTGGAGGGGGTGGAGTGGTGGCTGGCCGGCAGCGAGCCGTTCAGCTCGGTGGACGTGCTGCCCGAGCCGCCGGGCGTCCGGTCGCCGGCGCTGGCCGGCCTGCCGCAGTGGCTCGCGGTGGCCGCGTTCGGCCGCCGGCGGCGGTCGCTGGACCGGGGGTCGGCGCGGGGGTACCCCGTCACATCGGTGCCGACCCGCCGTGCTACCGAGGTGTTGCGCAACCAGCCGTACGACCTGCCGGTCCCGCCGCCGCTGCGGGTCGGTGACGCCCTGGCCGTGCTCCGGGACGCCGGCGCGCACCTGGGATTGCTGGTCTCCTGACCGGAATCCGGCGGGGTCGGCGGCCTGGTCGACTCCGGTCGGGACCAACCCTGGCGAAACATCCTCGCGAACCCACGGTCCGTGATTGAGTAACTCCGGAGCGGGAACACCGCTCGCTGCGACGGCCCGATGACGCCGTGTGGCGAGCTGTCGTCGCTCCTGGCGTGCCAGTCACGTAACCCACTTCCGGCCCGGTGCGTGGCCCGACCACGCGCATGACCGGTTTCCCAATCCGGGCGGGGGACCTTCCTGAGGGAGGCGCGGATGTTCGGACAGACCACCACGACCACCACCACACCACCGCCGACCGATCGGGGGCTGGAGGACCTCGACGCGGCGGCGCTGGCGTACGCGGCACGGATCGAAGGCCTGCCGCCGGAGCGGCGGCAGGAGGCACGGGACGATCTGGTCCGCTTCGCGCTGCCCTTCGCCGGGCGGCTGGCCCGCCGCTACCGGGGTCGCGGGGAACCGCTGGAGGACCTGGAGCAGGTGGCCCGTCTCGGCCTGGTCAACGCCGTCGACCGGTACGACCCGGAACGTGGTTCCTTCACCGCGTACGCGGCGATCACCATCGTCGGTGAGATCAAACGGCACTTCCGCGACCGCACCTGGGGCGTGCACGTGCCCCGCCGGCTGCGCGACCTGATCCTGGAGGTGGGGCAGGCGACGGCGGCGTTGACCAGCGAGCTGTCCCGGGCGCCCACGGTCGCCGAGCTGGCCCGACGGCTGGAGACGCCGGAGGAGGAGATCCTCGCCGCGCTGGAGTCGGCTGCCGGGTACAGTCCGGCCTCGCTCAACGCGCCGGTCGGCGGGGAGAGTTCCGCCGAGTTCGGCGATCTGGTCGGCGAGTCGGACAACGCGTTGGAATCGGTGGACGACCGGGTGACCGTCAGCGGGCTGCTGCACCGGCTGCCCTGGCGGGAGCGGCGGATCCTCGCCATGCGCTTCTACGGCAACCAGACGCAGGCGGAGATCGCGGCCCGGTTCGGCATCTCCCAGATGCACGTCTCCCGGCTGCTGTCCCGGGCGTTGACCTGGCTGCGCCAGGCGATGCTCGCCGACGCCCCGCCGCCGTGGCAGAACGGCGCCGCCGAGTCGGCGGAGCCGGCGAAGACGCGGATCTCGGTGCGGCAGCACGGCGACCGGGTGGTCGTCGAGGTCGGCGGCGACGTCGACCGGGACGGCGCGGACCAGCTGCGCCGGGCGATGCTGGAGGCGGTGACCGGGCAGCCCCGCGAGGTGGTGGTGGACCTGGTCGGCGCGGGCGGCGTTGACGCGGGCGGGATCGCCGCGCTGATGGCCGGCCGCGACGCGGCGGCCCGGACCGGGGTGCCGCTGCGGCTGACCCGGGTGCAGCCCGCGGTACGGCGTTCGCTCGCCGCCGCCGCCGGCCTGCCGGCCGCCGGCGACTGAACCTGGCCGGTACGGACGAGGAAGGGGGCCGGCGCTCGTGGCGCCGGCCCCCTTCATTTCGTGACCGCTCAGCGCTCGGGGTTCTCCTCATCATGCCCGCGGGGGTGCCGCCACCGCTCGCTCTCCGGCGGCCGGGGCTCCGCGCCCGGCTCGACCTCCTCGATCACGTCGGTCTCCTCGAAGCTCGGCCGGCGGATCTCCTCCGGCTCCGGCACCACCACCGGCCGCGCCCCGGACTGCGGCGCGGGCTGGTACTCGACGGCCTGGCGGGCGCCGTGCGCCCCCTCGGCGGCCGGCGACTCGGGGACGTGCGGCTCGAGATGCAGCTCCTCGGCGAAGTGCTGCGGCGGCTTCACGGTGCGCTGCGGCAGGTCCCGGCCGAGGTTGGCGACGAGCGGGCCGTACTTGGCGTCGAAGGCGGGGCGCTCGGAGCGGATCCGGGGCATCCGGTCGAAGTTGCGCAGCGGGGGCGGGCAGGTGGTGGCCCACTCCAGGGAGTTGCCGAAGCCCCACGGGTCGTCGACGGAAACCATCGTGCCGTACCGCCAGGACTTCCAGACGTTGTAGATGAAGAACAGCGTGGACGCGCCCAGGATGAACGACCCGA
This sequence comes from Micromonospora sp. RTP1Z1, assembly GCF_033804685.1. NCBI lineage: Bacteria > Bacillati > Actinomycetota > Actinomycetes > Micromonosporales > Micromonosporaceae > Micromonospora > Micromonospora sp. RTP1Z1. Next base: position 7,456 of record NZ_JAPFQV010000022.1, on the reverse strand, counting down.
TGCTGGAGATCGTGTTCAAGGTGGTGAACCCGTCGGTGGGCAGGTAGTCGGCGTACCGCCGGGGCATGCCCTCGTTGCCCAGCCAGTGCTGGACCAGGAAGGTCATGTGGAAGCCGACGAACATGGTCCAGAAATGCGCCTTGCCCAGGGGTTCGTCGAGCATCCGTCCGGTCATCTTCGGGAACCAGAAGTAGACCCCACCGAACGCGGCGAAGACGATCGTGCCGAAGAGCACGTAGTGGAAGTGCGCCACCACGAAGTAGGTGTCGGTGGTGTGGAAGTCCGCCGGCGGGCTGGCCAGCAGCACCCCGGTCAGGCCGCCGAGCAGGAAGGTGGTCAGGAAGCCGACGGCGAAGAGCATCGGCGTCTCGAAGGTGAGCTGCCCCTTCCACATGGTGCCGATCCAGTTGAAGAACTTCACCCCGGTCGGCACCGCGATCAGGTAGCTCATGATGCTGAAGAACGGCAGCAGCACCTGGCCGGTGCCGAACATGTGGTGCGCCCAGACGCTCATCGACAGCACGGTGATCGCGATGGTGGCGAGCACGATACCGGTGTAGCCGAAGATCGGCTTGCGGGAGAACACCGGGATGATCTCGGTGATGATGCCGAAGAACGGCAGCGCCACGATGTAGACCTCGGGATGGCCGAAGAACCAGAACAGGTGCTGCCAGAGCATCGGCCCGCCGGTGGTCGGGTCGAAGACGTGTGAGTGCAGGATCCGGTCCGAGGCGAGCGCGAAGAGTGCGGCGGCCAGCAGCGGGAAGACCAGGATCACCAGGACGCTGGTGAGCAGCAGGTTCCAGGTGAAGACCGGCATCCGGAACATGGTCATCCCGGGGGCGCGCAGGGTGATGATCGTGGTGATCATGTTGACCGCGCCGAGGATCGTGCCGAGGCCGGAGAGGGCCAGCCCGACGATCCACATGTTTCCGCCGACGCCCGGGCTGTGCTGGGACAGGCTCAACGGGGTGTACGCGAACCAGCCGAAGTCGGCCGCCCCGCCCGGGACGAAGAACCCGCCCACCACGATCGAGCCGCCGAACAGGTAGAGCCAGTAGGCGAGGGCGTTCAGCCGGGGGAACGAGACGTCCGGCGCGCCGATCTGCAACGGGACGATGTAGTTGCCGAAGGCGAACACCAGCGGGGTGGCGAAGAGCAGCAGCATGATCGTGCCGTGCATGGTGAACGCCTGGTTGTACTGCTCGGGGGAGAGGAACTGCATGCCCGGTCGGGCCAGCTCGGCCCGCAGGAGCAGCGCCAGCACCCCGCCGATCAGGAAGAAGACGAACGACGTCACCAGGTAGAGCAGGCCGATCAGCTTGGCGTCGGTCGTACCCAGCAGCTTGATCAGCGAGCTGCCTTTGATCGCGGTCCGGACCGGGCCGGGATAGCCGCCGAACCGGGCGGGCGCGAGGATCGCAGGCCCCCGGTCTCGTGCCGGCTCCGTGACTACCCGCTTGGGCATATCTCTCACCCCGTCATGAGGACAGAAAGGACGGGCGTGCCTACCCGGCCCTCTGCCCATAAAACCAGGCGAGAGCGGAAAATTCGGTCAGTTCGCCGGTAGCATCGCCCAGACGACCTTGCCGTCGCCGGCCGGCGAGCTGCCCCAGCACTGGGTCAGCTCACGGACCAGCAGCAGCCCGCGGCCCCCCTCGGCCCGCAGGTCCTGCCCGGTCGTGGCGCGCGCCGCGACCCGGCTGCCATCCGTCACGGCCACCTGGAGGTACGGCCGCCGCAGGGTCACCGTCACCTGCATCGGCGTGCCGGCGTGCCGGACCACGTTGCCCACCAGCTCGGTCAGCACCAGCGAGGCCGGGCCGATCAGCTCGGGGATGTTCCACCGCCCACAGGCGTCGGTGACCAGCTCCCGGGCCCGCCGGCAGGCCCCGGCGACCGGCTCCAGCCGGACCCGCAGCCGCGGCGAGGCGGCCGCGTTGGCCATCGCGGTGGCTTCGGCGCAGTCCTGCCGTACCGGCACCACGCGACAGGCGGTGGTCTCGGCGAGCCAGGTCGCCACCTCCGTCGGGGGGGCGCAGAGCACCAGCGGCACGTCCGGCCAATCCGCGGCACGCCGCGCGGCCGCGGCGAAGACGGAGAGCGCCAGCCGGTCGGCCACCTCGATCTCGGACAGGTCGACCACCAGAGCGTCCGGCTGGGCGGTGAGACAGCGGTCCAGCACGGTGTGCACCGCGCGCATGGTCCCCAGGTCGAGCGCGCCGGCGAGCCGTACCAGGGTGACCGGCGACTCGTCGCGGACCTCCCAGCTGATCCGGGTCGGCATGAGCCCCCTCGATTCCGTCTCGTCGCGGAACTGGGAACTACCCGCCACCCAGCCGGGTCAAACCGGACCAGCCGCCCACCTGGGCCTGGTCAGCGACGATTCACGCCACGTGTGGTGACCAGACCGAGGGCGATCATGCCGATCCCGAGGAAGAGGTGGAGCCAGTTGTCGGCCCCGTTGAACGGGATGAAGTTCGCGCCGCTGGAGTGGCTCACCACCAGGCCGTAGAGCCAGAGCACCAGATAGATGGCGCCGCCGCCGACCAGATACGTCCGGGCACCGGAGACCGTCCGGGCCAGCGCCAGGCCGGCGACGCCGAACAGCAGGTGCACGATGTTGTGCAGCACCGAGACCTGGAACAGGCCGAGCAGCTTCGCCTTCGACTCGTGGCCGGCGAAGTACAGGTCACCGAAGCTGGTGGTGATCCCGGGGATGAAGCCGAGCACCCCGATGACCAGGAAGATCACGCCGACGGCGGTCGCCGCCCGGCGTACCGGGGCGCGGCCGTCGGCGGGGTTGCGCCGGCCCCGGGAGTGGGCCATCGAGTTCGTCACGGCATCTCCTCACCTGGTACGGACGGCGTGGATTCCCGTTCCGGCGGGCGGAAAACACCGGCCCGGCCACCCTGACGGCGGCCGGGCCGGCGTCCGGGTCGGTGCGGCGCTCAGGCCGGCAGCAGGGGGCGGCCGGCGAGCTGGCGGACCCGCTCGTACAGCCCGACGTACTGCTCCGCCATCGCGGCCGGGGTGAACCGGGCGGCGGCCTCCCGACGGCACTCGTCCGGGTCGAGCAGGCCGGCGGCCAGCACCAGCTCGCCCAGCTCCTCCTCGTCGGTGGTGAGCAGTCCGGTGCGCCCGTGCTCGATCAGTTCGGGCAGGCAGCCGCGCGCGGTGGAGACCACCGGCGTACCCAGGGCGAGGGACTCGACCACGGCGGTGCCGCCGGGCTCCTCCCAGCGCAGCGGGAAGAGCGAGGCACGCGCGCCGGCGAGCAGGTCGTCGCGCTCCTTGCCGGCGACCGTGCCGACCCAGCGGACCCGGTCGCCGTCGATGTGCGGGGCGACGTGGTCGTAGAAGAACCGCACGTCCGGGTTCTGACGGGCCTCGTCGCCGGCCGCGGCCAGGTCCTCCGGTCGGTGGTACGGCCCGACCGGGCCGGCCAGCACCAGCGGGAAGCCGACCTGCTGGGCCAGCCGGGCGCCCAGGTCCTGGCCCTTGCCCGGATTGATCCGGCCCAGAATGATCAGGTAGTCGCCCTTGCCGACCCGGGGCCGGCGGTCCGCGCCGACGGCGAGGGGGGTGGACAGGTGGACGTGCCCCACCGAGTGGTCCCGCAGCGCCTGCGGGGCGCGGGCCAGCTGCGAGGCGGAGACGCCGTTGACCCGGACGCGGTCGCCGCCGTCCAGGTTGCCGTAGAGCTCCGGATGCTTCGCCAGGTCCCAGTGCAGGGTGTGCAGCGCCGGCGGGCCGTCCGGTCCCATCGCGGCCATGGTGGCCAGGCCGACCGCCTCCACGTGGTCGTGCACCAGGTCGATGTCGTCGCGGGTGTGCAGCGCGCGCACCACCCCGCTCAGGTGTGCCTGGGAGATCCCGCAGACCTGGTTGTACGGCCGCTGCAGGGCGTGGAACTGGCCATCCGGGAAGACCGAGATCTTCTCGTCGACCGGCAGGGTGCTGGACTCCACCGAGGCGAGCACCACCCGGACGCCGAGCCGGCGCAGCTCGGGCACCAGGGTCGCCACCACGTTCTCGATGCCGCCGTAGCCGGGGGGCGGCACGGACAACCAGGGACCGGCGTTCATCAGGACGGTGAGAGTCATCGTGTCGGCTTCCTTCCCTCGGCGGCGCCCCCGTCGGCCCTCCGCGTGCCAGCGACCGGCCCCGCGGGCCGGCCGTCACCGCTGCGGGCCGGTCGCCCGGACCGGCCGTCGCCACCGTCGTCCGGTGGCCTCACGCCGCCACCCGCCGCCGTGGCACCCGGTGCCGCAGCTGCGCCAGCGGCGGGCGCTCCTCGACCGCGACATCGCTGACCACGATCTCGCGGTCCAGGTTGGGCAGCGCGTCCGAACCGCCGCGCCGGAACTGGGTGAGCAGCGCCGCCGGCATGGCGCCGGGGCTCGCCCAGCCACGGCGTTGCAGGCGGGACCAGGCGGTCAGCATGATCTGGGCGGACATCCGGCCCAGCGCCGCGGTGTCCTGGTGGCGGTGCTTGCGCTCACCCAGGTCCACCTGGGCCAGCGCGTCGAGGCCGACCAGCTCCAGCAGGTCGATCAGCATCGCCGTCTCCACGCCGTAACCGGAGACGAAGGGCACCTGCTCCAGCACCTCCCGGCGGCCCGCGTACTCGCCGGCCAGGGGCTGCACGAAGCCGGCCAGCTCCGGCCAGAAGAGGTTGAGCAGCGGCCGGGCCATCAGCTCGGTCACCCGGCCACCGCCGTCGGCCTCCACGCTGGTCGGGCCGACCAACGGCCGGTGGTAGAAGCCCTTGACGAAGTCGACCGACGGGTCGGTCAGCAGCGGGCCGATCAGTCCGGTGACGAAGTGCGGCCGGAACTCGCGCAGGTCGGCGTCGATGAAGGCGACCACGTCACCCTCGGCGGCGGCCAGCCCGGCCCAGAGCGCGTCGCCCTTGCCGGCCAGCTGGGGCAGCCCCCGGGTCATCGCGTCCTGGCTGACCACCTCGGCCCCGGCGGCGCGAGCCACCTGGGCGGTCCGGTCGGTCGAGCGGGAGTCGACCACGATCAGCTCGTCGACCAGGGGGAGCCGGTCCATCAGATGCTCGCGGATCGTCGACACGATCGCGCCGACGGTGACCTCCTCGTTGTGGGCCGGCAGCACGACGCTGACCCGGCTGTCGCCCTTGGCGCGCAGCAGGCGCCGGGCCGGCCAGTCGTTGGCCGACGTGGTCCGATAGGTGGCCCAAGCCTCCACCACCGGTGAGACGATCGATTCTGTATCCCGCACAGGCACACCCCCAGGTCGTGGCGGAAACGCGGAGACTGGTTTTCCCAGGACCGACCCCGCGCTAACCGGATCATGCCTATCAGCCTGATCACGTCCCGGACACCGGCAGGTTCCCGGCGGGTGAACGTCTGATTGCGTCGCCCGCCGGGTTTGCTGGCGTGTCGGTGGGGGGAGAGCTGTCCGGGTAGTTATGAAACCGTGGCGAGAGGGTCTGTGGAATGCGCGCGTGCCGGGTGGGACTGGTAGGGGCCGGCGGGGTGGCGCAACGCCACGCCCGGGTGTTGAGCGGCTTCGAGGACGTGGAACTGCTCGGCGTGACCGACGTGGCCCGGGACGCGGCGGAGGCGCTCGCCGGGACCTACGGCGGGCGTGCCTTCGCCGACGTGGACGAGCTGCTCGCCGCCGGTCCGGACGCCGTGTACGTCTGCGTGCCGCCGTTCGCGCACGGACCGGTCGAGGAGGTGGTGATCGCCGCCGGCGTGCCGATGTTCGTGGAGAAGCCGGTGGCGGTGGACCTGGAGACGGCGGAGCGGATCGCCGACCTGGTTGAGCAGCGGCAGCTGCTGACCGCGGTCGGCCACCACTGGCGTTACCTGCACGTCGTCGAGGAGGCCCGGGAGCTGCTCGCGGGCCGTCCGGTGCGGATGGTCAACGGCGCCTGGCTGGACAAGGTGCCGCCGGTGGCCTGGTGGGCCCGGCGCGACCGCTCCGGCGGCCCGGTGGTCGAGCAGGCCGCGCACGTGCTCGACCTGATCCGCGCGCTGGTCGGCGAGGCCACCGAGGTGACCGCTTACGGGGACGGCACCCCGCCGCCGGTCGACGGCGCCGACATCGACTCCGTCACCGCGGCGACGCTGCGCTTCGACGGCGGCGCCGTCGGCACGCTCGCCGCGGCGTGCGTGCTCACCTGGAAGCACCGGGCCGGGCTGGAGATCCTCGCCGACGGGCTGGCGCTGTCGCTGACCGAGGACGGTCTGACCGTCCGCGACGCGGACGGCGAGCGGCACGTGCCCGCCCACCCGGACGGCGCCCGGGTCGCCGTCGACCGGGCCTTCGTCGACGCGGTCCGGGGGGTCGGCGACGACGTCCGCGTCCCGTACGCGGAGGCCCTGCGCACCCAGCGGCTGGCCCTCGCGTTGGCCGAGTCGGCCCGGACCGGGCGCAGCGTGTCGCTGCCCACCGGGCCGGCCGCCCGGCCCCGGGTGGCCGTGGCGGACGCCGCGCCGGCGGGGGTGACCGTCGATGCGTGAGAAGGTCGTGGTGGTCAGCGGCCCCGGGCAGGTGGAGCTGGTCGAGCAGGACGCCGCCGAGCTGCGGGACGGCACGTTCCGGGTGGAGACGCTCTACAGCGGCGTCTCCGCCGGCACCGAACTGAGCTACGTCAAGGGCACCAACCCCTACCTCAACGTCACCTGGAACGCCGACCTCGGCCTGTTCCAGCCGGGAGAGGCGAGCGCCCCGTACCCGGTGAACCGGCTCGGCTACATGCAGGTGGGCCGGGTGGTGGAGAGCCGCACCCCGGCGATCGGAGTCGGGACCGTGGGCGCGATGACCTACGGCCACCGCACCGGGTACGTCGCCGACCCGGTCGCCGAACGCTTCGTGCCGCTGCCGGAGGACCTCGACCCGCTGCTCGGCGTCTACGTCGCGCACATGGGCCCGATCTGCGCCAACGGCCTGCTGCACGCCGCCGCCGACCTGTGCGGCACCGACGTGCGCTCGCTCGGCGACGGGGTGCGCGGACGCCGCGTCGCGGTCGTCGGCAGCGGCGTCGTCGCGCTGCTCACCGCGCTCTTCGCCAAGCGGCACGGGGCGGCCTCGGTGGTGGTGCTGGACCCGACCCCGCAGCGGCGGGAGGTGGCCGAGGCGCTCGGCCTGGAGACGCTGGACCCGGAGGCCGACGACCCGGCGGTGGTGCTCAAGACCCGGTGGAACCACTCCGCCGGCGACCGGGGCGCCGACGTGGTGTTCCAGTGCCGGGGCCAGGCCTGGGCGCTGCAACTCGCGCTGCGTCTGCTGCGCCCCCAGGGCACGGTCATCGACCTGGCCTTCTACCAGGGCGGAGCGGACCAGGTCTGGTTCGGCGAGGAGTTCCACCACAACGGCCTGTCGCTGCGGTGCGCCCAGATCGGGCGGGTGCCGCGCGGGCTCGCCCCCACCTGGGACCGGGAGCGGCTCTCCGCGGAGACCATCGAGCTGCTCCGGC
>NZ_JAPFQV010000021.1:0-80383 GCF_033804685.1 Micromonospora sp. RTP1Z1 | reverse complement strand
ACGGGGGCCCACCGCTGCGCGAAATGGCGGACCAGTGCGCCCGGTTGGCCGCCGTCCGGGAGGCGGCGGAGCGGGCCGGCGTGCCGCTGTACGTCAACGCCCGGATCGACACGTTCCTGCGCGGCGTCGGCGGAGTCGACGAGACGGTGGCGCGGGCCCACGCCTACCTGGCGGCCGGCGCGGACGGAATCTTCGTGCCCGGGACGGTCGACCCGGAGACGGTGGCCGCGCTGGTCGCGGCGATCCCGGCCCCGCTGAACGTGCTGGCCGGGCCGGGTGCCCCGGCGGTACCGGAGCTGGCCCGGCTCGGGGTGGCCCGGATCAGCCTCGGCTCCGCGGTGGCCGAGGCCGCGTACGCGGTGGCCCGTCGGGCCGCCGAGGAGGCGTACGGCGCGGGCACGTACGACGCCCTCGCCGGCGCGTTCGACTACGGCGCGCTGAACGCGCTGATGCGCGGCTGAGCCGGCACACGAGGGGGCGCCGGCCGCGTCGGCCGGCACCCCCTCGTACGCGTGCGGGGCGACCCGCGACCGATCAGCTCCGTCGGCAGCGGGTCGGTCGGATCACAGCGGCGGGCCGACGTCCCGACGCTCTTCGACCCGCCGGTACTCCACCGGCTCGGCCGTGGTGACCACCTCGCGGCGGCGACCCCAGACCAGGGTCGTCATGATGAGGCCGAGCACGCCGGCCGCCATCAGGATCCAGCCGACGACGTCGAGGTTGACGCCGCCGACGCTGGCGTCCAGCGCGAACGTGAGGATCGCGCCGACCGCGATCAGGAAGATACTGGTACCGATTCCCACGACAGCCTCCTTCAGGGGACGTGGTGTGCTGTCGAGAGCAGTCAGTACCCAGGTGGTGAGCAGCGCAATCACCCGGCGGTGGCGACGGTCACCCGGACGGTTCGCGCGGGTCGTACCGGGCCAGCTCGTCGGGGGTGGGCCGCTGGAAGAAGCGCCGCGCCCGGGCCAGCTCCGCGTCGGAGATTGCGAACGTGCCGGCCGGCGGGTCGGCGTTGCGTCGGGCGAGCCGGCGGCGGAGCTCGTCCTCTGGTGGGTCGAGTACGCAGAGTACGACCTGGGCGCCGACGGCGCGGGCCTCCCGTCGGTAACGGTCCCGCTCCGCCCGCGTCCAGAGCCCCCAGTCCAGGACGACGTCGCAGCCCAGCTCGAGCACCCGCCGCGCGGTGCGCCACTGGACCCGCTCCACCGCGTCGCGGTACGCGTCCAGCGCCGCCCCGGTGGCCGGGTAGTCGAGGTCGTGCAGCCACTCGTCGGCGGTGAGCCGCAGCGCCCCGTACCGTCGTTCCAGCCGGCGGGCGAGGGTGGTCTTGCCGGCGCCCTGGATGCCGCAGGTCAGGTGGAGCGTCGCCATGTCCGCCCACGCTACCGACGCACCGGCGCGGGGGGCATGCCCTATGGCGATCTTGCGATCGGGTACAGTTCTACCCGTCACCGACGCAAGCCGGCGGCACGCGGACGTAGCGCAGCTGGTAGCGCATCACCTTGCCAAGGTGAGGGTCGCGGGTTCGAATCCCGTCGTCCGCTCGCGATCCGCCCCTCGCGGGGTCGACCGTCGCCGGTGCTGGTTTCGCCGCCCGGCGGGCTCGGGCGATTGGCGCAGTGGGAGCGCGCTTCCTTGACACGGAAGAGGTCACTGGTTCAAACCCAGTATCGCCCACCGAACAGTTCGGATCCGCTGAAGGCCCGGCTCGCTGAGCTGGGCCTTCGCCGTGTCGGCGGTCCGTTCGTCGGGGCCCGACGGGCGGGTCGGGACCGGGCCGGGGCACCGTACGGCCGGTGCCCGACAAAGCCGGAGCCATCGGCCGACCGCCGTCGGGCATCCCTCACTCGGCCCGACCGCCCCGCGACCGGTGCCGTGCACCGACCACATCGGTCAGCCGTGCCGCCGAGGACGCCCGCCGGATCCGCCCAACGGGCCATGGAACGGCCGTGCCACCCGTGCCAGGGTGAGGGCTCGTGGATCAGGGAGGCGATCACATGCGGTCAGGCACCGGACGACGTTGGCGGCGTACGGTCGGTCGACTCGGCGTGACCGCCGTGCTGGCCGCGGCGGGGATCGCGGTGGCGACCACGCCGGCGCACGCGACCGCCACCCGGACGGTGGCGTTCTGGAGCATGGACGAGCCGGCTGGGGCCACCCTGCTGAAGGACAGCAGCGGTAACGGCCGCGACGGCACGGTCGGCGCCGAGGTGGTGACCGGGGCGCGGTACGACGGCGCCACCGTCCACCGGTTCGCCACCCACCTGCCCACCGACATGGAGCACGTCCCGGGGCACGTCGACCTGGTACCGCACAGCACCGAGTACAACCCGGACGCGGGCGACTTCTCGTTCACCATCCGCTACCGGACGACGTACTCCTTCGGCAACATCCTGCAGAAGGGGCAGGGCAATGCGGCCGGCGGCTACTGGAAGTTCGAGGCGCCAGGCGGCAAGCCGAAGTGCCTGTTCCGCGGCGGTGACGGCTCCTCGCGTACCGGCTACACCGACGTGTCGATCGCCGACGGGCAGTGGCACACCGTCACCTGCAACCGCACCTCCACCTATGTGGAGATGTACGTCGACGGGGTGCGGAAGAGCCGGTTGACCGGGCCGACCGGCACCATCGCGAACAACTGGCAGTTCTCCATCGGCGGCAAGAGCCAGTGCGACGGCGTGAAGGTCACCTGCGACTACTTCGCCGGCGACATCGACTACGTCAAGATCCTCAAGGGCGCGGGTGGCGCGGCGAACCAGCCGCCGGTCGCCGACCTCGCCCCGTCGTGCTCCGGACTGGTCTGCACGTTCTCCGGCGCCGGCTCGACCGACGCCGACGGCGCGATCCAGGACCACCGGTGGGACTTCGGCGACGGCTCCACCGCCGACACCGTCTCCGTGCCGACCACCTCCCACACGTACGCGGCGGCCGGCACCTACCCCGTCACCTTCACCGTCACCGACGACCGGGGCGCCACCGCAACAGCGTCCGCCCAGGTCACCGTCGCGCCGGTCGCCGAACGGATCTCCTTCGTCGGTCAGGCCACCGCGAACGCCAACTGGACCAGCCACGCCGCGGCGGTGCCGTCGACCGTGCAGGCTGGTGACGCTCTGCTGCTCTTCCTCAGCCAGAACACCCACGTCGGCGCCGGACAACCCACCGGGGTCACCGGCTGGACCCAGCTGGACCGCCTCGACGGCGGATCCGCCACCACCACCGCCTGGTGGAAGGTCGCCGCCGCGGGGGACGCCGGTTCGACGGTACGGGTGGCGCTGGACGCGCAGTCCAAGGGCAACCTCGTCGTGGCCGCGTACCGGGGTGTCGACCCGGCGCAGCCGATCGAGGCATTCGCCCGGGCCACCGACCCGGCCAGCTCCACCACCCGGGTCACCCCGTACGCCACGGTGACGGCGGCGCAGAGCTGGGGGGTGTCGTACTGGATGCACGGTGACGGGCTCTCCACGGCGCTGACCCCGCCAGCGGGGGTGCAGGTGCGCAGCAACAGCTCGCAGACCGGCGGCGGACGGGTCACCGCGCTGCTCGCCGACTCGGGGAGCACGGTACCGGCCGGCAGCTACGGCGGCCTGACCGCGGTCGGCGCCGCCGCCAGCACCACCACTACCACCTGGACGGTCATCCTCCGACCGGCGTAGCGCGGCGGCGCCCGGCTTGGCGGAAAATGCCACGACCGGGCCACCGGTCCGGCCCGGTCGGCACGTGTGGATCCACCATGGACTGGGTACGGCCGGGCGATGACGGTCGACGGGGGCTCGACTCAGGAACTGCTCACCTCGCGGGTGTGGCCGGCGGTGCTGGTGCCCGCAGCGGTGCTGGTGCTGGTGGTCGTCGTCGGTCTCGTGATGCTGTCCAGCTTTCCGTTCGTGCCATTCGGCATCGCGCTCTCCACCGTGATCCTCGCGGTGCTGCTGCGCAACGACGCCCTGCTGGCCGACGAGGCCGGGCTGCTGGTCCGGCGGTGGGGCCGGGTGACCCGCAGCTACCGGTGGGACGAGGTCCGCCGGGCCGGAATTGCCCGGCCCGGCTTCGGCCAGGTGGCACTGTCGGTCTTCCCGCACGGAGGACCGTACGACGTGCCCGGCCCGAACAGCGAAGTGCTGGTCGGGCGGGTCTGGCTGCTGCGCCGCCCCGACCAGGCGACCTGTGAGCGGATTGCCGCACTCCTGCGCGCCCACGGGATCGAGGCGCTCCCCTGAGCCGCCGCCATCGGCTCGGTTGTGGACAGTTTCGTTTGTGAGGTCCAAGACCCGGATATGCCGCTGGCCGGCACCCCTTGTTTCGGGGTGCCGGCCAGCGGCTTGTCACGCGTGTGCGGTTGTCAGCTGTTCCAGTGCTGGGCGACGAGGTCGGCGGCCTGCTGCTCCCACTGGGCGTAGGCGTCCGGGTAAGCCGACACCTGCACCGTCTGCGCGGCCTGCGTCAGCGGCATGTCCTGCCACCCGTCGACCTGCTTCAGACCCTTCTCGAACGCCGTCGTCGCGTACTCGGGGTCGGTGATCTGCTCCGGCGTACCCCAACCCGAGGTCGGACGCTGCTGGAACAGACCCAGCGAGTCATGGTCGTTGGCGTCACCCAGATGACCCAGGTTCTCCAACTTCGACTCCTGCAAGCTCGTGGCGATCGAGATGACCGCGGCCCGCTCCGGCAGACCCGCCTTCTTCGTCGCCGCGATGATCGCCTTCACATTCCCGGTCTGCTCACCGTTCAGGTCGATCTTCGACTGGGCGCCCTGCACCGCGGCGGCCTTACCGGCCACCGGGCCGGTGTCGGCGTGGGCGGCGATCGGACCGGCGAACACACCACCGGTAAACGCCAGACCAGCAACACCCAGCACGCTCTTACGCAGAATCGAGTTCATCACGAAGCTCCTCGGGGGGTTGGCGCACATCCGACGGGGGTCGGGACATGCGCAAGCACCACGTCAGGCGCCCACAAGCTCAAAGGGGGGAAAGTCTCTGCCCGGTCCGACCGCGGGGCGGGGGCCTCTTCACGGCGCCGGGACCATGTGTAACGACCGCCGGCCCGCCATCATTCCGGGGCCCGTCCACCAGCCCGTCGAGCGGGCCAGGTACTCGGTCGTACGCGATATGTAACGACCCCCGGCCCCCCACCATTCCGCCGCCAGCATGCCACCCGTCACACCCCGAACCCGACACCCCGCCACGAACCGCGCAACCGGCGGCGGTGTCGCACCCGCCGCGTCCCGGGCAACCGGACACCCCGCCCCAAGATCCGCACAACGTCCCGGAAGGTGTCCCTTCCCCATGCGGGAGACCACTCCTTCCGGAAACTGCGCGGATCTTGGCGGCGGCCGCCTGCCTTCTGCCCACGGCAGATCCGCTCACCGTGAACATCCCTCGCAATCGCCGCCGAGCCTGGGCAGGCTGGACGCATGAGACTGCTGGTGCTGGGCGGAACGGGATTCGTCGGTGGGGCCACCGTGACCGAAGCGGTACGCCGTGGCTGGTCGGTGACGGTGTTCAACCGCGGGCTGCACGGCGACGTGCCGGCGGGCGTACACCGGTTGCGGGGTGACCGGACCGCGCCGGGCGGCTTGGCGGCGCTGGCCGGCGGCGAGTGGGACCTGGTGGTGGACACCTGGGACGGCGCGCCCCGGGCGGTGCGGGACGCGGCGCGGGCACTGGTCGGTGCGGCCCGGCACTACGTCTACGTGTCCAGCGGTTCCGTCTACGCCGAACCCGTGGAGCCGGGCTCGGACGAGGACGCGCCGACCGTCGAGGCGACCGCCGACGCGGTGGACGGCGGCTACGCGCAGCTGAAGGCCGGCGGTGAGCGGGCCGCGGTGGAGGTCTTCGGTGACCGGGCGTTGCTGGCTCGGGCCGGGCTGATCCTCGGGCCGGGGGAGGACATCGGGCGGCTGCCCTGGTGGTTGGGGCGGGTCGCCCGGGGCGGCGAGGTGCTGGCGCCCGGGCCGCGCGAGCTGCCGCTGCAGTACGTGGACGTGCGCGACCTGGCCGCGTGGCTGCTGGACCGCGGCGCGGAGGGCATCGGTGGGGCGTACAACGTGGTGGGTCGCAGCGGGCATACGACGATGGGTGAGCTGCTCGACGCGGCCGTCGCGGCGACCGGCGCGGGCGCGCTGCTGCGCTGGACGGACCCGGAGCCGATCCTCGCCGCCGGGGTGGAGCCCTGGAACGACCTGCCGATCTGGATCCCGCTCGGCCATGAGTACCGCTGGTTGCAGGAGCGCGACGTCGAGCGGGCGTACGCGGCGGGGCTGGTCTGCCGGCCGGTGGCCGAGACGGTCGTCGACACCTGGCGCTGGCTGCGGGAGGTGGGGCGGGTCCCGCCGCGCGCGGGCCGACCGGCGCGGGTGGCGGTGGGCCTGGACCCGGAGCGGGAGGCGGCGCTGCTGGCCACCGTGGCGGGCCGGGGCACGCCGGCCTGATCGGTCAGGCCGGAACCACCGGAAGGTCGAGCACCTCCCCGACGGGACGGCGTGGGGTGGCGACCCCGGGCTGCCCGTACCCGATCCGCATCACCATCTGCGGCGTGCCGAACCGGCCGAGCGACAGCCGTAGCGCCTCCCGCGCCCCCGGCACCTCGATCGGCTGGGAGATCATCGACACGCTCAGCCCGGCGTCGGTGGCGGTGAGCAGCACCCGCTGCAGGGCCTGGCCGGCGACGATCTGGTCGGTGGCGGTGTTTCCCGGCGACCCGAGCGCGGCGACCAGCGGCTCCGGCTCGAAGTCCCGCCCCGGCGCCCGGTTGCGCCCGCCGAAGCCGCGCTGCGGCAGCAGGTCCTGCGGTTCGCTCTGCGGCCCGCCGGCGGCGGCCGGCACCCCGTCCGGGGAGGGCTCGGAGCGGATCCACCCGGTCCGCTCGGCCACGTAGGCGGGCTCGCGTTCCAGCACCCGGTGGGCGCTGCGGGCGATCTCGGCGAACGCGTTGACCGCGCTGGTGCCGATCATCAGCTCCAGCCAGCACTGTTCGGCCCGGGCCGCCTCGCCGAGCCGCCAGCGGGCGTCGGCGGGTACCGGGTCGGGCCAGAACGGCGCGCGGTTGCTGAACCGGCGGCGGATGGCCCCGTGCAGGCTCTGTTCGGTCGGGGTGGGGTGGCGCGGCAGGTCCGGGACCAGCCGGGCCACCACGTCCGGCTCCGCCGGGTACGGGCGCAGCCGGACCGTGGCCGGCGTGCCGGCCACGGCGAGGGCCAGCCGCAGGTTGAACAGCGCCGCCCCGCAGGCGATCCGGGTGCCCCAGCCGCTGGGGTCGGTGGCGGGCAGCCGGCGCAGCGGGTCGACGGAGAGCTCGATCCCGCCGTCGCGCAGCCGGAACCGCCACGGCTGGGTGTTGTGCAGGGACGGCGCCCTGACGGCGTCGGAGGCGGCGGCCCTGAGCTGTTCGACGGTGAAGCCGGTGTCCATGGTCTTGCTCCTTCCGTGGCAGGCCGTGCCGCCCCCGGGTGGTCCATCTACACGGTGCGGTAGACCGGTTGAGTCCGGGCAGGGCCGGACGTCCCCTCCTCCTCGGGTCCGACTGCCCCGGCCGCGGCACGTCACGGTAGGGACCTTCGGCCCGTGCGAACGGGGCGGCGACCGGGTAGAAACGGAGGATGATCCGCGTGTTCCTGCTCGACGACCACGAGGTCGTCCGCCGTGGCCTTGCCGACCTGCTGCAGAGCAGCGGCGACATCGAGGTGGTCGGCGAGTCCGGCTCCGCTCAGGAGGCGGCCCGCCGCATCCCCGCGCTCCGCCCCGACGTGGCGATCCTCGACGCCCGGCTGCCCGATGGCAACGGCATCGACGTGTGCCGGGACATCCGCGCCGTGGACTCCTCGATCAAGGGGCTGATCCTCACCTCGTACGAGGACGACGAGGCGCTCTTCGCGGCGATCATGGCCGGTGCGGCCGGGTACGTGCTCAAGCAGATCCGCGGCACCGACCTGGTGGACGCGGTCCGCCGGGTGGCGGCCGGGCAGTCGCTGCTCGACCCGGCGATCACCACCCGGGTACTGGAGCGGATCCGCAACGGCGTCGAGCAGCCGCGCGAGCTGAAGGCCCTGACCGAGCAGGAACGGCGGATCCTGGAGTACGTCGCCGAGGGGCTGACCAACCGGGAGATCGCCGGCAAGATGTTCCTGGCCGAGAAGACCGTCAAGAACTACGTCTCCAGCGTGCTGGCCAAGCTCGGCCTGGAACGGCGTACCCAGGCCGCGGTGCTGGCCACCCGGCTGCTCGGCAAGGCCCACTGATCCGGGCCCGGCGTCCGCCGGGACGCCGGGTCAGTCGCGCAGCGGGACGCTCCAGCGCACCTCGGTGCCGTGCGGGATCACCCGGCTGAGCTGGAAGTCACCGCCGAGGAGTTCGGCCCGCTCCCGGAGGTTGACCAGCCCGCTACGGGCCGCCTCCGGCTCGCAGCCGACGCCGTCGTCGGTGACCGTCACGCTCACCCAGCCGGCGTCGACCTTGACCGCCACCGTCACCCGGTCGGCGTGCGCGTGGCGTACCGCGTTGGAGAGCGCCTCCCGGAGCACGGCGGTGAGTTCCGGACGCAGCGCGTCCGGGACGGCGCTGTCGATGGGGCCGGTCAGCTCCAGCCCGGGCCGGTAACCGAGGGACTCGGCGGCCACCTCGATCGCCTCGCGGATCTCGGTGCGCAGCGCGGCGCTCATCGGGGTGCGCAGCTCGAAGATGGTGCGGCGGATGTCCCGGATGGTGGCGTCCAGGTCGTCGACGGCCGCGTTGATCCGCTTGGCCACCTCGGGGCGGGCGTTCATCGGGGCGGCGCTCTGCAACTGCAGGCCGGTGGCGAAGAGCCGCTGGATCACCACGTCGTGCAGGTCCCGGGCGATCCGCTCGCGGTCCTCCAGGACCACCAGCAGCTCCCGTTCCTCCTGGCCCCGGGCCCGCTCCATGGCCAGCGCCGCCTGGCCGGCGAAGCTGCCCAGCATCGCGACGTCGTCCTCGGCGACGCGGGGGCTGTCCGGCCGGTGCGCGATCACCAGCACGCCGTGCAGGGTGTCCGCCGCCGCGAGCGGGGAGACCACCGCCGGGCCGGCGATCACCGGCGTGGGCCACGGCGCGGCCTGCGCGAGGTCGTCCAGCAGGGTGTGCCGGCGCTCGGTGACCTCCGCCGCGAAGCTCGTCTCCGCCGCCGGCAGCACCGCGCCGACCAGCTCTTGGGCCCGCTCGTCGGCTCCGTCGACGACCTCGACGGTGAACTGGCCCTCGTCCTCGTCGTAGAGCAGCACCAGCGCCAGTTCCGCCTCGGCGACCTCGCGGGCGCGGCGGGCCACCAGGGTCAGCGCGTCGGTGCGCCGGACCTCGCCGAGCAGCACCGAGGTGATCTCGGCGGTCGCGGCCAGCCAGCGTTCCCGCCGGTGTGCCAGGGCGTAGAGGCGAGCGTTCTCGATCGCCACGCCGGCCGCGGCGGCGAGCGCCACCACGATCTCCTCGTCATCCTCGGTGAACTCCGCCGCGCCCTGCTTCTCGGCCAGGTAGAGGTTGCCGAAGACGTGCTCGCGGATGCGGACCGGCACGCCGAGGAAGCTGTGCATCGGCGGGTGGTGCTTCGGGAAGCCGTACGACTTGGGGTGCTCGGTGATGTCCGGCATGCGCAGCGGCCGGGGATCGTCGATGAGCAGGCCGAGCACGCCCCGGCCGTGCGGCAGGTCGCCGATCTTGGCGTGCAGCTCGTCGTCGATCCCGTGGATGATGAAGTCGTGCAGCAGCCGGTCGGGGCCGATCACGCCGAGCGCGCCGTACCGGGCGCCGACCAGCTCGCACGCCGACTGCACGATCCGCTGCAGGGTGCTGCGCAGGTCGAGGTCGGTGCCGATGCCGACCACCGCGTCGAGCAGGGCGCGCAGCCGCTCCCGGCTGGTCATTACGTCACCGACCCGGTCCAGCATCTCCTGGAGCAGCTCGTCGAGGCGGACCCGGGACAGCGGGCTCAGGCCCAGCGACGGGGTCGGGTGCTCGTGCCGGGGGTTCGGTGCACTGGCCACCGGGCGATGTTATCGCCCGGTGACCGTGCGGGACGAGCCCCGTTACGACAGCTGGTCGCGTACCGCCGAGGTGTCGACGGTCTGCGCGGCGTCCAGCCGCGGCGTGTGCGGCGGCCCGGCGTGCGTCGGGTCCGCCAGCCCCAGCCGCAGCGCGAGGTACGGGAAGCCGAGGCCGGACAGCATCTGGCGGAGCACCTGCCGGGTGCCCTCCACCTCGACCACGCCGCTGAGCGGAACCAGCGAGACCCCGAGCCGGGTGCCGGTCAGCCAGGCGGCGGAGAGCGCCTCGCCGGCCCGCAGCCAGCTGTCCCGCTCGTCCTCGGTGCACCAGAGGATCGCGTAGGCGGCGGCCCGGTCGTGTCCGGGACCCACCGGCAGGGTGCCCGGCTGGCCGAAGTCGCGGCCCGGGACGGTGGTCTGCGGGGCCTCCCCCGGCAGCACCTCCGGCGGCAGCCCGGTGCCGGTGCCGGCCCGGCTGGTCCAGTACGCCAGTTCCTCCTGCAGCTCCGGGCTGCCCGCCTCGACCGCCGCGGCCTGCTGGGCGGCGCTGGCGAGCTGGATCTTCTGGGTGTCGTCGAGCACCTGGAGGTTCACGCCCTCGCGAGTGGCCGCCCGGTCGATCTCCTCGAGGGCGGCGTCGGGGATCGGCTCGTCGCTGACCGGTCGGCGGTCGGTGTGCCGTACCCGCATGCACTGCACCATGTGCATGGCGTCCGGGTCCGCCCCGGTGTGCTTGAAGCCGGTCAGGCGGGCCAGCAGGTCCGGCTGCGCCGGGTCGGGCAGCCGCTCCACCACCGCCGTCCAGCCCTCGGCGGCCAGCGCCAGCCGCGTGTGGTGCAGCGCGGCACCGCAGCTGACGGTCAGCAGCCGCCCCTCCGGGTCCATGGCGCTGAGGTGGCGTTCCCGTACCACGCGCAGCTCCAGCGCGTCGGGCAGGACGGTCCAGCGCCACGGCTGGCTGTTGTGTACGGAGGGGGCGTGGCCGGCCATCGCGGCGGCCTCCGCGAGCGCGGTGGTCAGCGCGCGGTCCGCAGTCGGCGTCTCGTGGCTCATCATCACGACCTTTCCTGTTTCTCCCCATCGTGCCCCACACCGGGGCCGCCCGGGTGGGGATGCCGCTCTATCCTCGGGCATGACCGGGCCGGTCCGCACGGACCGTACGACCCGGCCCTTCGGCCCGCCGTATTACGCAGGTTTGCCCTACCCCGCCCGCATCGGGCCTGACGCAGGCGCTGGAGGACTACGCCCAGCGTCGGGCCAGCCCCGACCTGCGCGCGCTGCTGGAACGGGCGCCCCGGCAGGCCCGGCGGCCTACCCCGGACGGCGGGGTCGAGGTGATGCCGCTGGACCGCCGGTACGGCCTGGACGCGGTGCTGCGGCTGCACCTGCCGAAGGAAGAGGAGGAGCGACTGGTCGTCTACTTCCTTCCTAGATCCCGTCTATAATGGACTGCCGTGGGCAGCGTCTATCGGATTGGCGAGTTTGCCAGGCGGGTGGGCCGTTCGGTGAGCACGGTGCGTCGGTGGGAGGCGCGGGGTCGGATCATGGGGCGGCGTCTGCCATCGGGGCAGCGGTATTTCGACGACTCCGATGTGCGCAAGGTGCTGCAGCCGGGTTTCGACGTCGGGCGGCGGAAGGTTCTGGTGTACTGCCGGGTTTCGTCACCGGGGCAGAAGGTCGACCTGGCCGTGCAGGTCGGGGCGATGCGGCAGTTCTGTCTGGCCCGTGGTCTGGCGGTGGACGAGTGGGTCAGCGAGGTCGGCGGCGGGATGAACCTGCGTCGCGAGAAGTTCATGGCGTTGATGGACTGCATCGACCGGGGGGAGGTTCGCCACGCTCGTGGTGGCGCACCAGGAGAGGACCTCCTGGCGATCGTGCACAGCTTCTCGTGCCGGCTGGACGGGCTGCGACGCTACGAGAGGGAACTCGAGGGGCGTACCTGATGGTGGAGGGCGACCGGTGAAGATCACCCGGATCGCGTACTCGACGCGCCTGAACCCGGGCAAGTACGCCGCCCTGGCGGAGCAGGCCCGCCGGTTGGGTCGGGTGCGCAGCGAGATGTGGCAGCGCTACGGCTCGTTCGCCGGGGTCGGGTCCGGGCTGACCGATCGGCAGGTGCGGGACCGGTGGCTGGCTGACGGCACGCACGTCCAGTTCGGTGTGCTGGCGAACGCTTGGAAGGAAACCGTCCGCGACGCCATGGGCGACATCGCTGCGAACCTGGCCTCGGCCAAGGTCGAGGTCCGGCGGGCGATCACCCGGCGCACCACCGATCCGGTCGAGCGCACGCGGATGTTCACCGCCCTCAAGGCCGACCAGTGGGCCCAGGACCCGTTCCTGGCTCGGCAGATGCGCAAGCACTGGAAGCGCGGTAGGAACCGCACGCACGATCAGATCGTCGTACGCGCCGACAAGCACAACACCGGCTCTGACGGGCGCGGCAGGTTGTGGCTGGCGGTCCCGGGCCTCGAACGCCGCAAGATGGTCCGGATCCCGCTGTCGTCGACCGTTGCCCCGACCGGCACGCTGCGGCTGATCTTGCGCGGCGGTCGGGTCGAGGTGCACTACCAGATTGACGCGTCGCTGATGCGGTCGTCGCAGCGGCCGTGCGGCGATGCGACGATCGGCGTGGACAAGGGCTACACCGAAGCGCTGACCGACTCCGACGGCGGTCGCCATGGCTGCGGCCTGGGTGAGCTGCTGAGCAGCGAGTCGGATCGGTTGAAGGAGCGCAACCGGCGTCGGGCGAAGCTGCGCTCGATAGCGAACACCGCCGCCCTTCGCGGTGACCATCAGAAGGCCCACCGGATCATGGCCAACAACCTCGGGACCGTCAAGCGGGACCGGCAGGCCGTTCGCCACCGCGCGCGGGTGCGCACGGAGATCTTCACCGCCGTGCACCGGGTCGTCGACAATGCCGCCACCGTGGTCGCCGAAGACCTCACCCGAAGGTTCGCCGGGCGCACAACGCTCGGCAAGAACATGAATCGGCGCCTCGCGGCGTGGACCAAAGGAGTCACCGCCGAGGCCCTAACCAACGTGTCGGAGCGCAGAGGTTCTGCGCTCGTACACGTCAATGCCGCCTACACCTCACAAGCCTGTCACCGCTGCGGCCGGCTCGGTCGACGCACCGGGGACGGGCTTCACTGCACTCCGTGCGGGGTGGTGTGGCAGGCCGACGTGAACGCCGCGATCAACATCCTGCAGCGAGCAGGCGACCCCGACATCGCCCTGCACACCCCACACCACAAGGTGAAGCAGATCCTGCAGGACAGGACCGATCGCCACCGGACCAGACTGCCGGTCCAGGACTCCAGCCCGGCCCTCGCCGAGCGGAGAGCGAACCATCCGAACCGCTCCACCATGAGCAACCAGTAGGAAGCAGGACTACTTCTCGCTCAACCCGGAGGAGGGTACGACCGCCTCCGGCCACTGATCGACCGGCGTCACCGCGTCCG
Source organism: Micromonospora sp. RTP1Z1 (assembly GCF_033804685.1). NCBI lineage: Bacteria > Bacillati > Actinomycetota > Actinomycetes > Micromonosporales > Micromonosporaceae > Micromonospora > Micromonospora sp. RTP1Z1. The sequence continues at coordinate 66,937 of NZ_JAPFQV010000021.1, read as the reverse complement.
CAGGCAGGCGCAGGGTCGGCCACCGCCCGTCGGAGCGGAAGTCGGTGTGGGTGCCGTCGAACGGGAAGGTGCCGACCTCGATCAGCCTGACCACCCGGTCGGCCTCGGCGCGTACCGCCGCCGCGGTTGCCCGGTCGAGGTACAGCGGGTGGCCGATCCGGGCCTCGAACTCGTCGGTGTCCACGCCGTCCGGCCGTCGCGTGTATGGCGTTTCCAGGTTCACGTACCACCCGGCGAAGACGCCGTCGCGGTAGAACCACCAGACGGAGTGCGCCACCCCGGGCGGCATGAGCACCAGGATGTCGTAGCCCGTCCAGGTCAGCACCGCCAACCTCGGCTCGCGCATCCGGTCGACGGTGAGCTCGTGCTGGGTGTTGCCGTCGGCGTCGACGAGCCGGGCGAAGTCGCTGCCGGCGGGATGCCAGAGCAGCAGCCCCTGGTCGTCGTCGGCGAGGACCCGCATCGGCTGCACCCAGGTGCACCAGCTTCCCCGCAGATACCTGCGGGTGATGACCTGTCCCGGCTCGAAGACCATCGCCGCAGCGTACTCAGGTGGGGCGGACGGCGGATGCCCGTGCCGTCACGCCGCCCCCCGGGCAGTGGAACGCCACAGCTGTCCAACGGTCCCAGAGACCTCCATGGCGTTCCCCTCACCGGTCGGGCACCCCATGCCGCGCGGGGCGTCAGCCTTCCCGGACGACGGCGACCGGGCAGCGCGCGTGGTGGAGGAGTTGCTGGCTGACCGAGCCGAGCAGCATCCCGCGCAGCCCGCCCCGACCGCGGCTGCCCACCACCACGAGCTGCGCGTCGCGGCTCGCCTCGACCAGCAGGGCCGCCGGGTTGCCCGGCGACACCCGCAGGTCCACCTCGACGTCCGGGAAGGTCTCCCGCCACCGGGCCAGCTCGTTCTCGGCCGCCGCCCGTTCGGTGGCGGTCGCCTCCACCGGGTCGAAGCCCGGCGGCACCCGCCGCTCGCCGGGTGGCTCCCACACCCGGACCACCCGCAGCGGCACGTCCCGCTGCTCCGCCCGCTCGACCGCGAAGCCGAGCGCCAGCAGCGAGGATTCCGAGCCGTCCACGCCGACCACCACCGGCCCGGAGGTGGCGGCCTGGCCGTCGCGGACCACCACCACCGGGCAGTGCGCGTGGGCGGTCACGGACACCGCGGTGGAGCCGGCCAGCAGGCCGCCGAACCCGCCGTGCCCGCGGCTGCCGAGGACCAGCATCCCGGCCTGCGCGGAGCGTTCCTGCAGCACCAGGGCGGGCGGGCCGTCGAAGACCTCGCCGTGCACGGTGAGCCCGGGTCGCTCGGCGGCGGCGTCCGCCGCCGCCTTGCGGACCAGTTCCTCGACCTGCCGCCGGGCGTGCTCGTCCGGCCAGATCCCGGGGGCCACCCCGGGACCGACCCAGCCGGCCACCGTCAGCCATTCGAAGACGTACGCCAGGCGGACCGGCCGGCCCGAGCGGCCCGCCTCGTCCAGGGCCCAGTTCAGGGCGACCGTGGCGTCCGCGGAGCCGTCGTAGCCGACCAGGATCTCGTCGCCGCTCACCGGACCGACCTCCGCTCGCCGCTGAGCCCGCTCACTGACCGCTCCGCAGGCCGGGTTCGGTCTCGCGGATCCAGCGCCACTCGGCGACCCGAGGGTCGTCCTCGCCGTACCGCCGGGTGTAGTCGCGGCAGGCCTGCCGGGCGTCGACCATGTCCTGGCGAAGGTGGGCGGCGCGCGAGGCGAGCCCGGGCACCCGGTCGATGACGTCGATGACCAGGTGGAAGCGGTCCAGGTCGTTGAGCATCACCATGTCGAACGGCGTGGTGGTGGTGCCCTCCTCCTTGTAGCCGCGCACGTGCAGGTTGTCGTGGTTGGTCCGGCGGTAGGTGAGCCGGTGGATAAGCCACGGATAGCCGTGGTACGCGAAGATGATCTGCCGGTCGCGGGTGAAGATGGTGTCGAACTCGCTGTCCGGCAGGCCGTGCGGGTGCTCCGAGGGCGGCTGGAGGCGCATCAGGTCGACCACGTTGACCACCCGCACCTTCAGCTCGGGCAGGTGCTGGCGGAGCAGGTCGGCCGCGGCCAGGGTCTCCAGGGTCGGCACATCGCCGGCGCAGGCGAGCACCACGTCCGGCTCGCTGCCCTCGTCGTTGCTGGCCCAGTCCCAGATGCCCAGGCCCCGCCTGGCGTGCTGGATCGCCTCGTCCATGCTCAGCCAGTTCGGCGACGGCTGCTTCCCGGCCACCACCACGTTGATGTAGTGCCGGCTGCGCAGGCAGTGGTCCATGGTGGAGAGCAGGGTGTTGGCGTCCGGCGGCAGGTACACCCGGACCACCTCGGCCTTCTTGTTGACCACGTGGTCGATGAAGCCCGGGTCCTGGTGCGAGAAGCCGTTGTGGTCCTGCTGCCACACGTGGCTGGAGAGCAGGTAGTTGAGCGAGGCCAGCGGCTGCCGCCACTGGATGCCGCGGGTCACCTTCAGCCACTTGGCGTGCTGGTTGACCATCGAGTCGACGATGTGGATGAACGCCTCGTAGCTGGTGAAGATGCCGTGCCGGCCGGTGAGCAGGTAGCCCTCCAGCCAGCCCTGGCATAGGTGCTCGGAGAGCACCTCCATCACCCGGCCGTCCGGGGAGAGGTGGTCGTCGCCGGGGACCGTCTTGCCGACGAACGCCCGGTCGGTGACCTCGAAGGCGGCGCCCAGCCGGTTGGAGGCGACCTCGTCGGGGCCGAACAGGCGGAAGTTCTGCGGGTTGGCGGTGATCACGTCGCGGACCCACTGGCCAAGCACGCCGGTGGAGCCGACCATGGGCTCGCCCGGCTGCTTGACGTCGACCGCGTAGGCGCGGAAGTCCGGCAGGTCCAGGTCGCGCAGCACCATGCCGCCGTTGGTGACCGGGTTGGCGCTCATCCGCCGGTTCCCCCTCGGAGGCAGCGAGGTCAGCTCGGCGACCGGGGCGCCGGTGGCGTCGAAGAGCTCCTCCGGCCGGTAGCTGCGGAGCCAGCGCTCCAGCTCGGCCAGGGCCTCAGGGTCCTTCCGCACCCCGTCGATGGGCACCTGGTGGGCGCGGAAGGTCCCCTCGACCTGCTTGCCGTGGACCTCCCGCGGGCCGGTCCAGCCCTTCGGCGTCCGGAGGATGATCATCGGCCAGCGGGGGCGCTCGACCTTGTCGCCGGAGCGGGCCCGGCGCTGGATCTCGGCGATCTCGTCGACCACCCGGTCCAGCGTGGCGGCCAGGGTCTGGTGCACGGTGGCCGGGTCGTCGCCCGCGACTATGTAGGGTTGGTAGCCGTAGCCGCGCATGATGTCGAGCAGGTCGTCGGTGGGGATCCGGTCCAGCACCGTCGGGCTGGCGATCTTGTAGCCGTTGAGGTGCAGGATGGGCAGCACCGCGCCGTCGCGGGCCGGGTTGAGGAAGACGTTGGAGAGCCAACTGCCGGCGAGCGGGCCGGTCTCCGCCTCGCCGTCGCCGATGACGCAGGCGACCAGCAGGTCCGGGTTGTCGAACGCGGCGCCGTACGCGTGGCTGAGTGCGTACCCCAGTTCGCCGCCCTCGTGGATCGAACCGGGCACCTCCGGTGCCACGTGGCTGGGAACGCCGCCGGGGAAGGAGAACTGGCGGAACAATCGCGCCATGCCCGCCTCGTCCTGGCCCACCGAGTGGTAGAGCTCGCTGTAGGTCCCCTCCAGCCAGGTGTTCGCCACCAGGGCCGGCCCGCCGTGCCCGGGGCCGGTGACGTAGATGACGCTGAGGTCGCGGTTGACGATGACCCGGTTGAGGTGCGCGTAGATCAGGTTGAGGCCGGGGCCGGTGCCCCAGTGGCCGAGCAGCCGGGGCTTGACATGCTCCGGCTTCAGTGGCTCGCGGAGCAGCGGGTTGTCGAGCAGGTAGATCTGCCCGACGGTGAGGTAGTTCGCCGCTCGCCAGTAGGCGTCAAGCCGGCGCAGCTCGTCTTCGGTCAGTGGGCTGTGCAGGTCGAGAGCGGTGTCCATGCTGCATCAGCCTCTCGCGGCTCGGGGTCTTCTGCCACCCGAAGGCGGGAATCCGTTCCGGGCCCGTCCAGCTTGCCCGGCGCACGGGGACGGGTGCAGAGTCGTTGGTCCCGGGACCGCGGGCGTCATTCCCCGTCCCGGGGCTCCGGGTCGATGCCCCGGACCACGAAGACCGGTGCCGGCGAGTGGTAGAGCAGGGACTGGCTGACCTCGCCGAGCATGCCCCGCCACGGCTCGTCACCGCGCGCGCCGACCAGCGCCATTTGCGCCGAGCGGGACTGTTCGACCAGGACGGTGTCGGGGTCGCCGCGGATCGTGTGGCATTCCGTGGGCACCCCGGGGTGCCGCCGGGCACACCGGGCCACCGCCCCGGCGAGCAACTCGTCGCCCTCGTCGGGCCGGCCCGGCTCGATCACCCGGACCGCGAGCAGCCGGGCGGAGCGGCGGGCGGCGTGGTCGAAGGCGAAGCCCAGCGCGGTGCGGGAACTCGCCGAACCGTCCACACCGACCAGTACCGGGCCCTGCGGCGGCGGCTCGGCCCGTCCCACCAGCACCGGGCAGCCGGCCCGGGCGGCCAGCTGCACGGCCGGCGCGTCGGCCGGTACGCAGGTGCCGCAGCCGGCCATCCCGCCGTCACCGAGCGCCACGACGAACGCTGACTCCGAGGCGCGGATCAGGGCCTCGACCGGGGCGCCCTCGACGATCTCGCCGCTCACCGGCACCGCCGGCTCGACCTCGCCGACGATCTGGGCGGCCCGCTCGAGGAGGCGCTCGGCCTCGACGCGCTGCCCGCCCACGGACGGGGCGTCCAGCGCCGCCGCCCAGTTGAAGGCGTGCAGCAGGTGCAGCGGGCGGCCGTGTCCGGCGGCCACGCCGGCGGCCTCCCGGACCACCTGGAGGTCCTCCTCCGACGACCCGACGCCGACGACCACGGCGCCGTGGGTGGGTGCGGCCATCCCGCCTCACCTCCCCGGCGCCGGGTAGGGCACGACCACGCTCTCCTCACCCACGGTAGTCGCGGCCGTGCCCGCCCGGGGCGGGATCGGGTCAGCGGAACTGAAGCCGGTTCACCGCGTCGAAGATCCGGCCGCCGAGGAGTCGGCGGGTGTGCACCATGGTCCAGGCGGCGGCGGTGACCAGGTAGCGGGTGCGCGGTCGGCGGGCGGTCACCGCCCGTTCGATCACCCGGGCCACCGTTTCCGGCGTGGCCGACAGGGCCCTGCTCCGGTACGACTTCGCCATCACCGTGTCGACGGAGGTGACCATCTTCCGGTACGGCCCGGCCGGGTCCGCCCCGGCGCCGAGGGAGGAGCTGGCGACCGCGCCGAAGCCGGTCCGGATCAGCCCCGGCTCGACGATCGTCACATCGACGCCGAACGGCCGGACCTCCTGCCGCAGCGCGTCGGAGATCGCCTCCACCGCGTACTTGCTGGCGTGGTAGTAGCCGCCGCCGGGGAAGACCAGCCGTCCGCCCATCGAGCTGACGTTGACGATCCGACCCCGCCCGGCCCGGCGCATCCCGGGCAGCACGAGCTGGGTGAGCCGGCTCAGTCCGAAGACGTTCGTCTCGAACTGGGCCCGCACCCGGTCCATCGGGGCCTCCTCGATCGGGCCGTACTCGCCGTAGCCGGCGTTGTTGATCAGGACGTCGACCTGGCCGTGCTCGGCCTCGACGGCGGCGACGGCGGCCCGCATGGACGCCTCGTCGGTGACGTCGAGGGGGAGCAGCCGGGCTCCGGCGTCGGCCAGGTCGGCGATGGCCTCGACCTTGCGGGCGGTGGCGTAGACGGTCAGCTCGGGGCGGCGGGCGAGGCGGCGGACGGTGGCCCGGCCGATGCCGGAGGAGGTGCCGGTGATCAGAACGGTGGTCATGACGGGGCTCCAGGGTGGGTGGCGAGGCCCGCGACGACCAGCGCGACACCGTCGCGCAGCCGCCGCCGGGGCAGGTCGGGGTCGGTGAGGTCGGCCTCCAGGCCGCGGGTGAGCGCGACCAGCACGTCGGCGACCGCGCGGGCCCTCGGCCCGGCGGTGTCGGCCAGCGCGCCGGCCACCACGTCGGTCAGGTCCCGGGTGTACGCCTCGGCGAGGTCGCCGGTGAGCCTGGTGCTGGTGTCGAGCAGTTCGGCGGCGTGCGGGCTCTCCCGGTGCAGCCGCAGGGTCAGCTCCAGCTTGGCGGCGAGCACGTCGTGCAGCCGTTGCGCCAGGTCCGCGCCCGGGGACCCGGCGGCCTGCCGCGCGTCGGCGAGGGAGCCGGCGAAGAGCCGCTCGGCGAGCCGTCGGTAGGCGTCGTCCTTGTTGCGGACGTACTGGTAGACCGCGGGACGGGACATGCCGGCGGCCGCCGCGATGTCGTCCATCGTCGTGCGTCGCACACCGTGCCGGGTGAAGCACTCGTATGCGGCGGCGAGGATGGCGTCCAACCGTTCGTTCGACACGGTGACAATATTTACACAGAATGTCAGGGCGTCAAGAGTGTTGGCGGTCACGTCCGGGTCCGGGTAGCCGCGTTCCCGCCCGCGCCCCGGTCACGCCCGGTGCGGGTGGTGCGATGGAGGCCCGGCGCCGGTCAGCGCGGGGTGGGGATCGCCGGGTGGACCCGGACGACCACGGCGGTGGCGTTGTCCTCGCCGCCGGCGGCCAGGCCCGCGCCGGCCTGGCGTACCCGGGTCTGCGCCGCGGCCGCCGCGGCGCGCAGCTCGCGCGGTCCGAGCCTGGGCCAGCTCTCGCGGAGCCGCTGCGCCAGGGTGTCCATCCCGGTCCGGCCGGTGATCCGGCTGCCCTCGCCGGCGTGTCGGCGGCCCCCGGCGCGGTGCGATCTGTCAATCGCGGTTGACACGGCCATGGTGTCAACGTAAGTTGACACCATGAGTCAGGCAACGGAACTCGCGGCGGCCGCCGGCAGCACCGACCCGAAGGTCGGGCTCCGTGCGGTGCTCGCCCTGCGCCGGCTGCTCGAACGGCTGGAGGTGGTCCAGGTGGACAACGCCCGTCGACAGGGCTGGTCCTGGCAGGAGATCGCCGACGCCCTGGAGGTCAGCCGGCAGGCGGTACACAAGAAGCACGCCGGGCGGCCGGCGGTCCGAGGCACCTGGGAGGCGTGATGTTCGAACGGTTCACCGACCGCGCCCGCGACGTCGTCCGGCGCGCCCGCGACGAGGCCCGGGCCGAGGGGCAGCGGCCCGTCGGCACCGAGCACCTGCTGCTCGGCGTCCTCGCCGACGACCAGAACCTGGCCGTGCGCCTCCTCGCCGGCCTCGGCGTGCGCGCCGACGACCTGCGGGCCGCCATCGGACGGCACATGGCGGACGGTGGCGTCGGGCTCGGCGCCGCGGACGCGGCCGCGCTGCGGGAGATCGGCATCGACCTGGCGGCCATCGTGTCCCGGATCGAGGAGTCCTTCGGCCCCGACGCGCTGCGCGAGGCGGTGCCCGCCCCGCGTCGCCGCTGGGGCCGCCGGCGGTACGTCGGTGGCCCGTTCTCACCCCGGTCCAAGAAGGTGCTGGAGCTGGCGCTGCGGGAGGCGATCCGGCTGCGGCACCACCACATCGGCACCGAGCACATCCTGCTCGGCCTGCTCCGCGAGGGGAACGGGCTGGCCGCCCTGGTGCTCACCGAGGCCGGCGTCGACCTCGACGACCTGCGCCGACGGGTGGAGGCGGCCCTGCGGACGGCGGCCTGATGCCGGACGACGCCGAGCGGTTCCACGCCGAGAGCGCCCGGGAGTGGGACGACTGGCTGGCCCGGCACCACGGGCGCTCTGCCGGCGTCTGGCTGGTGACCTGGAAGGCGTCCACCGGCCGACCCCGCCCGGACTACGACGAGGTGGTCAGCGAGGCGTTGCGGTTCGGCTGGGTGGACAGCAAGGTCCGCCGGCTGGACGACGAGCGGACCATGCTCTGGGTCTCGCCTCGCCGCCCGGGCAGCGGCTGGTCCCGGTCCAACAAGGAACGGGTCGACCGGTTGGAAGCGGCCGGCCGGATGGCGCCGGCCGGTGCCCGGGTCGTCGCGCAGGCGCGGGCCAGCGGCGCCTGGAACCGGCTGGACGAGGTGGAGGCGCTGGTCGTCCCCGACGATCTCGCGACCGCTTTCGACCGCCTCCCCGGCGCCCGGACGCACTGGGACGCCTTCCCCCGGTCGACCCGCCGCGCGACGCTGGAATGGATAACCCAGGCGAAACGGGCAGACACCCGGCGGCGCCGGGTGACCGAGACGGCCGAGCGCGCCGCGCGGGGCGAGCGGCCGCGGTGACCGATTCTGAAACCTTTGCGCCGTGCGGGCATCATCACCGCCCGCCGACTCGCCGCTCGACCGGAGTTGCTGCACACTGGCGCCGTGGACAGCGGACAGGACAAGCCGACGGCACGTGCCGGCGGGCTACGCGCGGCCGTGGTGGTCAACCCGGTCAAGGTGGCCGATCTGGATGAGTTTCGCCGGACCGTGGACGGCGCCCTCACCGTGGCCGGCTGGCCGGCGCCGACGTGGTACGAGACCACGGTCGATGACCCGGGCCGGGGCCAGACCGAGCAGGCCGTGAAGGCCGGCGCCGAGGTGGTCTTCGCCTGCGGCGGCGACGGCACGGTGATGGCCTGCGTCACCGCGCTGGCCGGCACCGACGTGGCGCTCGCCGTGCTGCCCCAGGGCACCGGCAACCTGCTCGCCGCCAACCTGGGCCTTTCCGGAGACCTGGCCGCCGGCCTGGAGGTCGCCGTGGAGCGCGGGCGGCGCCGGCTGGACGTCGGCGTCGTCGACGACCAGTGCTTCGCGGTGATGGCCGGAATGGGCTTCGACGCCCAGATGCTCGACTCCACCTCCGAGACCACCAAGGCGCGGATCGGCTGGCCGGCGTACGTCATGGGGGCCGCGAAGCACCTGCGGGAACGGCCGATGCAGGTCTCCATCCGCATCGACGACCAGCCCCCGCTGCGCCGCCGGGCCCGTTCCGTGCTCGTCGCCAACGTCGGCCGCCTCCAGGGCGGCGTACGGCTGCTGACCGACGCCGAGCCGGACGACGGCTGGCTCGACGTCGCGGTGCTCACCCCGCGGACGCTGGGGCACTGGCTGGCGATGGGCTGGGCCCTGATGCGCCGGCGCGGCAGCGTGCCCCGGATGGAGGTCCTCAAGGGCCGGAAGGTCGAGATCACCAGCAACCGGGCCCAGCCCCGGCAGCTCGACGGCGACCTGATCGAGCCGGGCCGGGCGCTCAAGGCCGAGATCAAGCCGCAGTCGCTCGTGCTCTGCGTGCCCCGTCCCGCGCAGCACCCCGACCTGTCGGTGGACGCCAAGGCGGCGGCCGAGCGCGGTGAGCGCCTGGTCGAGGAGGCCAGACGTGAGTAGCACCCGGATCGTGCCGGAAACCCGGCTGATGGCCCAGGAGGAGCTGTCGGCCGACGACGCCTGGCACACCCTGCGCCGCCACGGCGGCTGGTGCCTGCTGCGGGACGCCTTCATCCGGTTCCGCTACGGCGACGGGTTCAGCCACTCCCGGGCGTTCGCGCTCCAGCTCTGCCTGGCCGTGGTGCCCTTCCTGATCGCGCTCACCGGCCTGATCACCCACCTGGGCGCCGACAGAGGCGGCCAGGTGGTCGCCGACACCGTGCTCGCGCTCACCCCCGGGCAGAGCGAGTCGGTCGTGCGGGACCTGCTCGGCGACGGCGAGCGCTCCGAACGCGCTGGTGAGCTGGCGCTGACCCTCGGCCTGCTGACCGGCCTCATCGCGCTCACCACGACCATGGCCCAGATCGAGCGGGGCGCCAACCGGATCTACGGCGTCGAGCGGGACCGCCCGGCGCTGGCCAAGTACCTCCGCGCCGCGATCCTCGCGGTGACCGCCGGCGTACCGGCGCTGACCGGCTTCCTGATCCTGGTCGGCGGGCGGGCGATGGGGGAGTCGGTGCAGCGGCACTACGAGTGGGGCGCCTTCGCCAACGCCGCCTGGCACGTGGTCCGCTGGCCGTTGAGCCTGGGGCTCACCGTGGTCGCCGTGGCGGTGCTCTTCCGGCACGCGCCCCGGCGTAACCAGCCCGGCCTGTCCTGGCTCTTCTTCGGCGCCGGTATCGCCACCGCGCTGTGGTGGCTGGCCAGCCTGCTGCTCGCCGGGTACGTCAAGTTCAGCGGCGGTTTCGGGCAGACCTACGGCGCGCTGACCGGAATGATGGCCCTGCTGCTCTGGGCCAACCTCACCGGGATGGCGCTCTTCGGCGGGCTGGCCTTCGCCGCCCAACTCGAGGCGATGCGGATCGGCGTGGCGGAGCCGGCGCGGCCGGACCTGTGGGAGCCCGAGGCCGAACGCGGGGAGCTCCTCGACACCGGCGAGAGATGACCGCGCTCTGACGACCCGCCGGCCGCGGCGTGTACGCGGAGCGCGAATCGGGTACCTCGCGCCTCGCAGAAGAAAAGGGGAGGTGCGGGGTGACCGCGGTCAAGGAGACGACGCGACGGCCGGTGGGCCGTTTCGCGGAGCGGAGCTTTGCGGGGCTGCTGGCCGTCGCCGGCGGCGGCGTCGGGTTCGGCGTGCTGCTGATGCTCGTCCGGTTCAAGTGGGGCCCGCTGTACCACGCCGACCGCGAGGCGGCCGAGTGGTTCAACGGCCTCGTCGCACCACACCACGCGCTGGTGACCGTGCTGACCGCGATCACCGACCTGGGTGGCCGGCCGGTGCTGATCTGGCTGGTCGGCATCCCCGTGCTCGGCCTGCTGATCCGCCGCCAGTCCCGGCTGGCGGTCTACCTGATCATCACCGGGGTCGGCGGGCTGATCCTCGACCCGTCGCTGAAGGCGCTGGTCGGCAGGCTCCGGCCGGTGGTCGACGTGCCGATCACCCACGCCCCGGGCAACAGCTTCCCCAGCGGGCACGCGCTCGGCTCCTTCGTCGCGTACGGGGCGCTGCTGCTGGTCTTCCTGCCGGCCATGTCGCCGCGGTGGCGCAAGCCCGCCATCGCGATCGTGGCGGTGCTGGTGGCGTTGATCGGGCTGACCCGGATCGCGCTGGGCGTGCACTTCGTCTCCGACGTGATCGCCGGCTGGCTGCTCGGCGCGATGTGGCTCGGCGTCACCGCGTACGCCTTCCGGCTGTGGCGTCGCGAGCGGGGCCGGCCGGTGCCGCCGATCACCGAGGGCCTGGAACCGGAGGCGGGCGAGGAGCTCACCCTCGCGCCGGCCGAGGAGCACATGCTGGAGCACCCCCGCTCCTCCACCGCCGAGCTGCTGGTCGGCTGGGTGATCGTGTTCGGCGCCCTCTACGGCTTCGGGATGTTCGTCAGCTACCACGCCAAGAACACCTTCTTCGGCAACCTGGACACGGCGGTGCCGCGCTGGTTCGCCGAGCGGCGCACCGACCAGCTCACCGAGCTGAGCTGGTGGTGGAGCAAGTTCGGCGACACGCACGCGATCCTGCTGGTCTCATTGGTCTTCTGCCCGCTGGTGCTGGCGATCTGGAAGCGCTGGCGGCCGGTGCTCTTCGTGGTGCTGGCGCTGTTCGGCGAGCTGAGCCTCTTCCTCGCCTCCGCCCGGTTGGTGCAGCGGCCGCGGCCGCCGGTGGTGAACCTCGACGGCCACATGCCGACCTCGTCGTTCCCGTCCGGCCACATCGCCGCGACGATCTGCCTGTGGAGCGCGATCGCGATCATCGTGTTCGCCCGTACCGACCGCTGGTGGCGCTGGCTCCTCGTGGCGATGGCCGTGATCATGCCGGTCGGGGTGGCCACGTCCCGGATGTACCGGGGCATGCACCACCCGACCGACTTCATGGGCGCGATTCTGCTCAGCGCGCTCTGGATCGGCCTGCTCTACTGGGTGGTGCGGCCCAACGCCGACGTGCACCAGGGCAACCAGCCGGCCATCGAGTCGGAGCAGGTCGACGAGCTGGACGACGAGCTGGCCGAGGCCGGCCGGGAGGACTGACCGGCGCCGATGCTGCGGGTGATGACCTGGAACATCAGGACCGGCGGCCGGGACCGCGACGGGCTCGACCGGCTGGACCGGATCGTGCGCGTGCTCACCGCGCAGCGGCCCGACGTGCTGGCCCTGCAGGAGCTGCGCGGCTTCGACCGGGACGGGCTGCTGGGCGACGTGGCGGGCCGGGTGGGGATGGTTCCCCACCTGGCCCGTTCCTGGTTCGGGCAGCCGGTCGCGGTGCTGGTCCGCCCGCCACTGCGGGTGCTGTCGGCGGGGCCGGTACGCCGGCCGTTCCACCACGCCGCCGTTCGGGTGGTGGTGGCCACGCAGGCCGGGCCGCTGGCAGTGTTCAGCACCCACCTCGATCCGTACTCCGGGGGCCGGCGGCGGATGGAGGCCGACTGGCTGGCCGTCGCCGTCCGGCGGACCGGCGGCCCGTTGGCGGTGCTCGCCGGCGACCTCAACACCCTGGACCCGACTGTCGACCATGCCGAGCGGCTGGCCGGCCTGCCCGCGCTCTACCGGCGTCGGCATCTGCGCCGCGACGGCCGTACCGTCGACACCCGCGCGGTGTCCCGGCTGCTCGCGGCGGGCCTGGTCGATCTCTGGCCGCGGTTCGGCGGGGCCGAACCGGAGGGGCTGACCGTGCCGACCCGGCACGGCGGCGCCGAGTTCGCCGCGATGCGGCTGGACTATCTGCTAGCCACTTCGGCGGTGGCCGCGCTGACCCGCCAGGTCCGGGTGGTCCGCGACGGGGAGGTTGACCGGGCCTCCGACCACTATCCGGTGGTCGCCGACCTGGCGCTGACCGCCGGCTGAGCGCGGCGGCGGCCGTTGCCCCGACTGGCTACCGTGTCGCCGCGACCGGCACGCCCACCCTCCGACCGTCCGATCCGGGGCGGCGGCCCGATGCCGGGCACGGCGCTCCCGCCGGGGACCCGGCCGGGCCGGCGTCCGCGCGCGGGCCATCGGGGTACGCCGCCGCTCCGGCGGCCGGCGGCGAGCCGGGACGCCACCGTGCGGCCCGGACGGTGGAGCCACGTCAGCCGCGCGGCGGCGTCCGGACGGACGAGCCGCCGCTGGTCGCCGCCGTGTCGCTCTGGTCGTGGTGCTGCCGGTACGCCTGCTGTGGGAGTTGGCCGCCGCCACCGGCCGGGCGCTGGACCGGCACCTGCTCACTCCCGCCGGTCGGTTCCCGTTCCGGTGGCTGCTGCTTCCGCTCGCCTGGGCGGCCCGCACGCTGGTCTGGGGCCCGCTGTGCAGGGCGGCCCGGACCCTGGTCTGGCTGCCGCTGGGGTTGCTCGGCCGGGGTCTGGCCCGGGCGGTGGTACATCTGGTGTGGGGGTCGCGGTCCACGCGGTAGCCCGGGCGCTCGCCGCCGTTATGGCCGCGGTCGGCCGGGCGCTGCTCGCGTCGGCCCGGGCCGCCGGCCGGGTGCTGGCGGACGCAGTGGTCGGTGCCTGGCGGCTCGCCGGCCGGCTGCTCAGCTTCATTACCGGGTGGTGGTGCGCCCGCTGGGCCTGGCCCAGCGCTGGCTCTGCGCCGCTGAACCCGGCCCGGCGGAGGGCCGCTGGTTCAGATCAGCAGATTGAGCAGGACGGTCAGGACGACCGAGGCGAGGACTGAGAAGAGGATCATCAGGAGGCAGCCGAGCCCGCCGCCGAAGGGGCGGATCTCCGTGTTGCCGACGCGCATGGGCTCACCTTCCCGGGGCGGGGTCGTCAACGAGCCACCACTCGCCGCCGGTTGCCGGGGCGAGGGGCGGACCGGGCCGTCCCGGCGTCGGCCTCACAGCTCGCGCAGTCGCGGCAGTAGCTGCTCCTGCGCCCAGTCCAGGAACATCGGCTGGGTCTCGCCGCCCACCTGCACGATGGCCACGTGGGTGAAGCCGGCGTCGACGAACTTCTTGAACGCCTCGACGTGTTTGTCCACGTCCGGGCCGCAGGGGATGCCCTCGGCGACGTCCTCCTCGCGGACGAACTGGGTGGCGGCGGCGAACGAGTCGGGGCCGGGCAGGTCGGCGTTGACCTTCCAGCCCATGCCGAACCAGCGGAACTGGTCGTGCACGAGCTTGCGGCACTCGGCCTCATCGGGGCCGTAGCAGATCGCCACCTGGCCGAAGCGGGGCTGGCCCGCGCCGCCCGCGTCGTCGTACATCTGGATGATGTGCGGGTCGGGCTCGGTGGCGACCAGCCCGTTGCCGTACTCGGCGGCGAGGGTGGCGGACTGCCGGCCGGAGGCGGCAACGGCCATCGGCACCGGGCGGACCGGCCGGTCCCAGAGGTACGCGTCGGGGACGTCGTAGTGGTTGCCGGAGAAGGTGAGTGTCTCGCCGTCGAGCAGCGGCCGGATGATCTGGAGGGCCTCCTCGAACATCTCGTGCCGCTGCTGCACGTGCGGCCAGCCGCCGACCACGTGCTCGTTGAGGTTCTCCCCAGCGCCGAGGCCGAGGGTGAACCGGCCGTCCGAGAGCACGCCGATGGTGCCGGCCTTCTGCGCGACGACGGCTGGGTGGTAGCGGCGGATCGGGCAGGTCACGAAGGACATCAGCTCGGCCCGGTTGGTGGCGTGCGCGACGGCCCCGAGCACCGACCAGGCGTACGGGGAGTGGCCCTGGGAGTCCAGCCACGGGTAGTAGTGGTCGGACATCACGAGCTGGTCGAAGCCGGCCGCCTCGGCGCGTACCGCGTGGTCGACCAGCTGTTTCGGGCCGGCCTGCTCGCACATCAGGGTGTAGCCGACGCTGACCATGGAGGTTCTCCTTCCGGGCGGATCGTCACCGGATACCCCGCGGTGCGGCGGTCAACCCTGGTGTCCGCTTCCGCGCGGGAGGTGTATATCCTGCGGGCCTTCCACGCCGACCAGGGTGGGGCCAGAACACGGTGGGCACGACATGCTCGGGGTCTCGACGGGCTCGTGCTCAGACCATGCGACGTAGCGCGGTCTCCACGGCGTCGATCAGCGGATCACCTTCGGTCCGTGGGTGCCGTGCGAGACCGAGCTCGACGTCCGGCAGGGTGGGCAGGGCGTCCGCGTCGTGGCAGGCCATGACCGGTTCGAGGTTCGCGGGCATGAGCGCCGCGACGCCGAGCCCGGCCCGTACCGCGGCGAGCACACCGACCAGGCTGTTGCTTTCGAACGCCACCCGCCAGCGCCGATCGGCACATTCCAGCGTTTCCAGCACTGACGTACGCCAGGAGCACGGGTTCGAGAACAGCACCACCGGCAGCGGATCGGCAGCCACGTCCACACCCTGGCCGATCGCCCAGACCAGCGGGCGGCGCACCGTCCAGCGCGGCGGCCCGGGAACGTCCGGCACCGCGTCGAGCACGAGTTGGACGCGGCCCGCGTCGTAGGCCTCCCGCATCGCGGCGCTGGAAATGCTGAGCACCTCCAGCGTCGCGCCGGGGTGCAGCCGGGCGAGGTCGGCGAGGGCCTGCGGAAGCTGGGACGCGGCGAGGTCTTCGAGCAACCCGACGACGCAGTGGCCGGTAAGCGCGCGTCCGGTTTCGGTGAGTGCCTGTGCGGAGAGCGAGAGAATGCGTTCGGCGTACGGCAGGAGCTCCTCACCCGCCCGGGTCGGCGAGACGCCAGACGGCGACCGGTAAAGCAGCGGACGGCCGACAACGCCCTCGAGCTTGCGCAACTGCTGGCTGAGCGCGGGCTGGGTATGTCCGAGCGCGGTCGCGGCACGGCTGATGCTGCCCGCCCGCACGGCGGTGACGAACGACCGCAGCAACGCGGTCTCAAGATCTCTGGCCATAAGCATTTATTATGCCAGCTCCAACAAATTAGCTACTTCTTATGATGAGACCGACGATCTAACGTCACGCAGGTGACCAGATACCGACAGGTGCTCGCCGTGCCAGGGATGGCATCGCTGCTGGGCGTTTCGCTGCTTGCCCGGGCCGCGATCACGGCTGACGTGATGGCGCTGACGATGTATGTCGTGCTGGGCCTGGAGCTGAGCTACGCGGCAGCGGGCGGTGTCGCCGCGGCCCTGACCGCCGGAGTGGCGCTGGGCGGGCCGCTGCTCGGCCGCATGATCGACTCGCGGGGCCCGCGCACCGTGCTGCTGGTAACCGTCGTAGTGCAGGTCGTGTTCTGGCTGAGCGTGCCGATCCTGCCGTATGGGTTCCTGCTGGTCGCCAGCTTCGTGGCGGGTCTGCTGATGGTGCCGGCCCAGGCGGTGAGCAGGCAGGCGATCGCCGCGATGACGACAACGGAGCAGCGCCGGGCCGCGTTTGCGCTGGAATCGGTGCAGGGCGAGCTGTCGTACATCGTGGGCCCGGCGGTGGTGATCCTGTGTGCGGCGACGATGTCCCCCGATGTGGTGGCGTGGGGGGTCGGTGTCGCGATCGTGGCCGGCGGAGCCGGAATCGCCTTGCTCAATCCACCGGTGCGTGCCGATGCGGAGGCGGATGCCGGCGCGGCCGGACGGCCCCCGCGCAGGCAGTGGCTGGGCGCCGGAATGATCGCCGCGCTGACGATGGCGTTCGGCACGACGACGCTGCTCAGCGGCGTCGACCTCGCCATCGTCGCCACGCTGCAAGAAGCAGGTCAGGTGTCCTGGGCTGCCGTGGTCGTAGTGGTGTTCGGCGTGTCGTCCGTCGTCGGCGGACTGATCTACGGCGCGCTGACCCGGCCGCTGCCCACCTGGCTGCTGCTCGGCTTGCTCGGGCTTGTGACGATTCCCGCCGGGCTCGCCCACGACTGGCCCTGGTTGTGCGTGGCCGTCGTCGGCAGCGGGCTACTCACCGCGCCGACCCTTGCCACGGTGGCCGACGCGGTGAGCCGGCTGGCGCCGGCCGGCGTGCGGGGTGAGGCGACAGGTCTGCAATCGTCAGCGCAGAGCGCTGGTTTCGCGCTCGGATCCCCGCTCGTCGGCGTGGCGATCGACCTCTCCGTGCCGGCGGGCGGCTTCGCGGCGGCCGGGCTGGCCGGCCTCGCCGCCGCACTGACCGGACACCTACTGTCCCGCCGCTCGCCCGCTCGAACGGCGGTGCTATACCACCCTGGTCCAGTTGATCTCGGATATTGAGCGTGGCGAGGCAGAACCTGGAAAGCGTGACCATGAATGCCTACTACCACTGCGGTCCGGCTAGTGCTCTGACCACAAGCGTTGGCCGGGTTGGTCGGGGTTGGGGAAAGTGTCGTGGGGGTGGTGTTGGCTTCGGTTCGTGCCTCGTCGTCGGGATCCGGCCGTGCCGCGGGTCGTGCATCGCACGGCGCGTGTGGCGTTGCGGGTGACGCCGGGGCAGCGGCGGCGGTGTTTCGGGTTGCTGCGTTCGGCTGGTGATGTGTGGGCGTGTGTGTTGGAGGTGAACGGGTGGCGTCGGCGCCGCCGGGACGCGCCGCTGGTCGGTTATCAGGAGTTGTGCCGGGAGCTGTCCGCGTCGGGGCCGGGCACGTTCGCGGAGCTGGACTCCGTGGGTGCGCGGTCGGTGTTGCGCCGGTTTTCGGATGCGTGGTTCGCGGCGGCGAAGCGCCGCAACGCGGGTGACGTGTTGGTGCGGTTTCCGCGTCGGCGGCGGGGGTTGGTGCCGGTGCGCTGGTATCACGGCGCGTTCACCCTCGACGGCCGCCAGGTCCGGATCCCCACCGCCAGAGGCACTGTGCCGTTGTGGATCCGCTTGGCGCGCGAGGTGCCGTATCCGGTCGAGCAGGTCCGGTCGGTCACGCTGCTGTGTGAGGGTGGCCGGCTGTTCCTGGACGTGACGGCCGAGGTGCCGGTGGCGGTCTACCCGCCGGGTGTGGGACCGGATCCGGGGCGGGTGGCGGGGGTGGATCTGGGGATCATCCACCCCTACGCCGTAGCAGGCCCCGACGGCGAGGGGTTGCTGGTGTCCGGGCGGGCGATCCGCGCCGAACACCGCATGCACCTGGCCGACACCAAGGCCCGCCGCCGTGCCGTGGCCGCTCGGGCGCCGAAACCGGGCCAGAAGGGGTCGCGGCGGTGGCGGCAGTACCGCCGTCGGACACGGCTGGTGGAGGGCCGGCACCGGCGCAGGGTCCGTCAGGCCCAGCACGAAGCCGCCCGCGCGGTCGTCTCCTGGGCGGTGGAGCAGCGGGTCGGTGTCCTGCACGTCGGGGATCCCCGCGGGGTGCTGGACCTTCCTGCGGGGCGGCGGCACAACCTGCGGTTGCGGCAGTGGCAGATCGGCCGGCTGATGCAGGTCCTCGTCGACAAGGCCACCCTGGCCGGTATCACCGTCCGGCTGGTCGACGAACGGGGCACCTCGTCGACCTGCCCCGCCTGCCACCGGCGGGTGCCGAAACCTCGTGGGCGGACCCTGTCGTGCCCGCACTGCGCATTCTCCGGCCACCGTGACCTCGTCGCGGCGGCCAGCATCGCCACCCGTGTTCCGGGCGGCGGATCCATCACCCCGGCAGCGGTTGTGCTGCCCGGGGTGGTCACGCACCGTCGAGCCGGCCGGCATCTCCCCGGTGCCGGCCGGTCCCGGCGTGACCCCCGCCGCCCACCGAGGGTGGCGCGGGGATCAGTTGGCCCGCGGAGGCCCGCCCCACCACCCGGTGGGGAGTCGCTCGCCCAAAAGGCGAGGATCCACAACACCCACCGCAAACCCGGTGAATGTTAGTGGACACCGCACTAACGTCGAGCGGCATGACTGCCATCTCCCGCGTGGTGACTCGCTTCACGGCCGGGCTTGTCCGCGCCTATGACTTCTCGGCCACCCGTGTGGAGTCGGCTGCGGCGCCGGTTGCTGTCTTTCCCATCGTCGAGGCCGTCGAAGTAGAGAGCCACGCGGTGGCGCCGAACCTGCGGCGTGCGGTGTATGCGACGGCCGACGAGGTGGTGTGCGTCGACCGCGAAAGCAAGACGCTGTGGCGGCTCGGCTTCGGACCTGGGGCGGAGGTTCCGTACAACGCTGCAGCGAGCTGTGAGTTTTCTCTGGACGGGACGGTGGTGTGGGTCTACCGGCCCGACGCGATGTCAGGACGCGGCGACGGCTTGGATCGTTGGCTCGCCGTTGACACCGAGACCGGGGGCGTGGTCGCGCACGTCGAGTTGGATTGCGCCGGACACGGTGGGCACCAGTTCGCTCACCCGGACGGCGCGCACATGCTGCTCGACGTTGGCGAGGGGCAGGACGGTTCGC
The DNA here is from genome assembly GCF_033804685.1 of Micromonospora sp. RTP1Z1. NCBI lineage: Bacteria > Bacillati > Actinomycetota > Actinomycetes > Micromonosporales > Micromonosporaceae > Micromonospora > Micromonospora sp. RTP1Z1. Next base: position 47,939 of record NZ_JAPFQV010000021.1, on the reverse strand, counting down.
GGGTGTACCGCGGTCGTCTCGACCGGGACGTCATCGACCTGACCGCCTACCCGTGGATCGACCGCAGCCTCGTGAGTCTCGCCCCGGACGGTCATCAATTCATGACCGTTCATCACGACCAGGAGGACATTGCCTTCCACGCGTACCCCAACGGCGAGGTGTTGATCCGGATTCCAGTGGAGTCCTTCGGCTACGACCCCGACGAGGCGTACGTGGAGTGGACCGGCGGCTATCTCGACTCCGAAACCGCCGTCGTGACGATCGCGGGGGAGACCGAGGACGAACAGGAGTGGTACCGGCACCACTTGATCGACGTACGCACGGGACAGGTACACGGGACGCTCGACACCCAGACACGCGACGCGTATGACCTTGAACCACTCGGCGATGGCTCGTGGCTCAGTACCGATCACGACGACCGACTCTGGCGCCATACCCGTTAGCTGGCCCCTGTCAGGGGAGCCGATACGCCCCGTGCCATGGGTTGATCTTGGCCAGAACCGGCTGAAGCACACCGGATGTCTCCAGAGCATCCACACATCGCTGCCGACCGCGCATGGCATGACAACCCGAGTGCGGGCGTCGACTGGACTCGTGTTGACTTTGGCGGTGGATCGTCAACGGCTCAGCAGCATCGCGCACTCGCACCACCCGATCGCGGCCCCGATCTTCGGTGTCAACCTCAACCGGCTCCTGCGCCGGGCGGGCCGCCAACCGGCGGCTCGTGTCCTCGACCTCGGCTGCGGAGAGGGATCCTGGGCGCTGCAGGCCCTCGCTCACTACCCCGACGGGCACGCGGACGGCGTAGACGTCAGCCCGTACGCCCTCGAACGCGCCGCCAGCGCCGCTGCCGAACGCGGCCTCGCCGACCGGCTCACACTGCACGAGCGCGATGCCCGGACGTACGTGCCTGACGGCGATTACGACTTGGTGCTGTGCGTCGGGTCGACACACGCGTTCGGCGGATTCGGCGAGACGCTGGAGCTGGCCGGTCGGCATGTGAACGCCGACGGCATCCTTATGGTCGGTGAGGGATTCTGGCAAGTCCCGCCGACTCCGGAGGCACTCGCAGCGCTCAATGCGAAGCCTGAGGAATTCACCGACCTCGCCGGCTTGGTCGACGCTGCTGAGCAGGCCGGCTGGACGCCGATGTACGCCCATGTCAGCGACGCCGCCGAGTGGGACGACTACGAATGGTCGTGGATCGGCTCGCTCACCGAGTGGGCGCTGGACAATCCCGGCCATCCGGACGCTGCCGAGGCACTCACCGAGGCCCGGGAGCACCGCGATCAGTGGTTGCGCGGGTACCGCAACGTTCTGGGCTTCGTGACGCTGGTGCTGCGCCGTATCTGATCGTCTTGTGGTATCAGTCTCATGTCGCCAACCGCGCGCCACGGAGCGTCACGGCAAGCGGATTCAAGCCGGCATCCTGCGATGGGAGGGGCCTCTGCGGTGGAGCCGAGTCAGAGTCCGCGCCACTCGTTCTGAAGGATCGCGTAGATGGCAAGGTCGCCCCACTCACTCTTGAGCCACGACTCCTCGCGCAGATGTGCCTCCTGCCGCATGCCCAGGCGTTCGCACACTCGTGCCGACGCGAAATTCCGCGGATCGAGTTGAGCCCACACGCGGTGCATGCCGAGGTCGTCGAAGGCCATATGCACGAGCTCACGCGCGGCCTCGGTGGCATAGCCGCGCCCGTGATGCTCCGGGTGGAAGACCCACCCGATCTCGCCCTGCCTGTCGCACATCTTTCCGGCACGGATCCGGACGTCCCCGATCACGCGTCCGTCAAGCTCAACAGCAAGCAGGATGCGGTCACCGTCTTCCACAATCCGGGTGGCTGATGTCCTCGCGGCGATGAACGACTCCACGGTGGTCTCATCGAGGGGAACGTTGGTCAGGTATCGGCATACGTCTTCGCGCCCGCGGTAGGCGAGGACGTCCGCCTCGTCGCCGATGCGCAGCGGTCGCAGCAACAGACGCTTCGTTGGTCGCTGCAAGGACGACGACACTGACTGCTCACCCTCCCGTCGGCAGCTCAGGTAGCCGGTCTCAGCAGAGACCAGCGAGCAGAATCCTGCCTTAGGCCAGCCCAGTGCGTCCCCGGTCGACGCCGAGATCTAGGCTCGGGCCATGGGTGCGGTACTCCGTCAAAGTGGCCTGATACTCGAGGTTCCCGAGGCGGAAGCGGCAGTGGGACGCCACCGTGACGTGCTCGACGCCAACGCCCGGCTAGGGGTCCCGGCCCACGTCACCGTGCTGTTCCCGTTCGTGCCTCCCGCTCAGATCGACCTGGTGGTCGTAGCTGAGCTTCGGCGGATCTTCGCCGGCACCGCGGCGTTCGACTTTCGACTGACCCGCACCGCATGGTTCGGCGACGAGGTTCTGTGGCTCGCGCCGGAGGATCCCCAGCCCTTCCGGATCCTCACAGAGCTCGTGCACACAGCCTTCCCGGATTTCCCGCCGTTCGAGGGGCAGTTTGACGACGTCGTGCCTCACCTGACAGTGGCTCATGGCTGCGACTCGGCGGACATGCAAGCTGCAGAACGAGCCCTCGAACAGCATCTGCCCATCCTGGGACGTGCCCGGAAGATGACGCTCATTGCTCAGGCCGATGACAGCGGCACTTGGATCAGGCAGACCACGTTTCCGTTGGCTGAGCCGGACAGGAGTTGAACGTCTCTGGTCAGGGCAGACACCCGGGTCAGGACGGGGCGCCGAGGGTCGCCAGGCGAGCGGCCCGCATCGTCAGGTAGCGCTGCTCGGGCAGGCTGGTCGTGCCGCCGGCGGCGGCCCGGTAGTGCGTGACCGCCCGCTCCCGGTCGCCGGCCATCTCGTACAGGTGTGCCCGCGCCGCGTCGAGCCGGTGGTGCCCGGCCAACCGGGGGTCGGCGTCCAGCGCGGCGAGGGCGTCCAGCCCGGCGGCCGGGCCGTGCACCATGGCGGTCGCCACCGCCCGGTTGAGCGAGACCACCGGGTTGCCGGAGAGGCGTTCGAGCACCTGGTAGAGGGCGAGGATCTGCGGCCAGTCGGTCGCCGCGGCGGTGGGCGCCTCGTCGTGCAGCGCGGCGATGGCCGCCTGGAGCTGGTACGGCCCGACCGGTCCGCGCGCCATCGCCCGGGTGACCAGCGTGGTCCCCTCGGCGATCGCGGCGGCATCCCACCGGCCGCGGTCCTGGTCGGCCAGCGAGATCAGCTCGCCCGACGGGCCGGTCCGCGCGGCGGCGCGGGCGTCGGTGAGCAGCATCAGGGCGAGCAGCCCGGCCACCTCGCTGTCGTCGGGCAGCAGCGCGTGCATCGCCCGGGTCAGCCGGATCGCCTCCTCGGACAGGTCCACCCGGCGCAGGTCCGCGCCGAGGCTGGCGGTGTGCCCTTCGGTGAAGATCAGGTAGAGCACGTGCAGCACCGTCGCGAGCCGGTCCTGCCGCTCCTCCTCGTCCGGCATCCGGAACGGTAGCCCGGAGGCGCGGATGCGCTGCTTGGCGCGGCTGATGCGCTGCGCCATGGTGGCCTCGGGGACGAGGAAAGCGCGGGCGATCTCGGCGGTGCTGAGCCCGCCCACCGCCCGCAGGGTCAGCGCGATCGCCGACGCCGTCGAGAGCGTCGGGTGACAGCAGAGGAAGAGCAGGACCAGGGTGTCGTCCCGGTCCGTGGCCAGTGCCTCGTCCGCCGGCGGCGCGGTCCGCCGGTCGTCGCCCTCCCGCCGGGCGGCGCGGTCCTCCCGGTCGCGACGGGCCGCCTCGGCGCGGACCAGCTCGATCATGCGCCGGTACGCGACCTGGACGAGCCAGCCGCGCGGATTGTCCGGCAGCCCGTCGACCGGCCACTGCGTCGCCGCGGCGAGCAGCGCCTCCTGCACCGCGTCCTCGGCTGTGGCGAAGTCGCCGAATCGGCGGGAGAGCACGCCGAGGACCTGCGGCGCGAGGTCGCGCAGCAGGTCCTCGGCGATCCGCTCTGGGGCGTCCAGGCGTCACATCTCCTGCGGTGGCGCCGACATGACGGGGTGCACCTCGATCGGCATGTTGAGCGGCCGGCCGCCCGGACCGGGTGCGGTGGAGATGTGCGCGGCGATCTCGACCGCCCGCTCCGGGGTCTCGCAGTCGACGATCCACCAGCCGGCGAGGAACTCCTTGGTCTCCGCGAAGGGGCCCTCGGTCACCACGGGCGCGCCGCCCGCACCGGCCCGGACGATCCGCGCCTGCTGCGGCCCGGCCAGCCCTTCCGCCTGGACCAGTTCCCCGTCCGCGGCGAGCTTGCCGTTGGTCTCGATCATGAAACCGATGTGTGCCTGGATCTCCTCGGGGGTCCAGGTGTCGATCGACGGAAAGTCGGTCCCGGCGGCGCTGAACTGCATCAGCAGCATGTACTTCACGGTGTGCTCCTCACGCCTGTGCACCGATTGTCGGTGCCTTCACCCTCGGGTAGAAGCTGCCGCTCCGGTTCTCGACATCGGTGGGCAAGAAAGTTGGGGAGATTCTCTGTCAACGGTGGTGACCTCCAGCAGGAGGGCCTGCTCGGGGTGCAGGGCGGGCAGCTGGAGGCCGACCGTCCCGAGGGCCGCCCCGCTGAGCGTGACGCTCGGCAGCCAGCCCGGCTCGGTCAGCTGGAGCATGGCCGGCTCGGGCACCCCGGCCGCCGGCCGGACCGCGTACCGCCGGTGCGGGTCCAGCCCGGGGAGGCGCACGGCGCCCGGGACCTGGGCGACCGAGGTGGTCAGCCGGGAGACCGCGTACACCGCCCGGGAGCCGTCGTGGGCGACCACGCCGTGCGCCTGGACGGCCGGGTCCGGGTGGTCGACCCGGACCACCCGGCCGGCGTGCAGGAGCGGGCGGAGCCGCTTGTGCAGCGCGACCCAGGCGGCCAGCTCGGCCCGCTCCGACGCGGAGATGGCGCTGATGTCCCACTCGATGCCGGTGTGGCCGAAGAGTGCGGTGGCCGCCCGAAAGCCCAGGTCGTGCACCCGGTGGGTGGTGTGCGAACGGTCCGGTCCGATGTGGGTGCCGACCAGCTCGGGCGGGAGGAGCAACCCGGTCCAGCGCTGGATGGCCAGCCGTTCCAGCGCGTCGTTGCAGTCGCTGGCCCAGACCCGGTCGGTTCGGCGCAGGATCTCCAGGTCGACGCGGGCCCCGCCGGAGGAGCAGCTCTCGATCTCCAGGCCCGGGTGTCGGGCGCGCAGCTCGTCCAGCAGCCGGTAGACCGCCAGGGTCTGCGCGTGCACCCCGGGTCGGCCACGGTGCCCGGCCTCGGCGAGGTCCCGGTTGTGGTCCCACTTCAGGTACGCGATGCCGTCGTGCGCGGTGAGCACCGCGTCGAGCCGACCGAGCAGATGCTCGTACGCCTCGGAATGGGCCAGGTCGAGCACCTGCTGGTGGCGCCACTCGGGCGGCAGCCGCCCGGGCGCCTGGAGCACCCAGTCCGGGTGGGCGCGGAACAGGTCGGAGTCGGGGTTGACCATCTCCGGTTCGACCCAGAGCCCGAACTGCATCCCGTGCTTGCGGACGTGGTCGATCAGCGGTTGCAGGCCGTCCGGCCAGACGTCGTCGTCGACCCACCAGTCGCCCAGGCCGGCCCGGTCGTGCCGGCGGCCCCGGAACCAGCCGTCGTCGAGGACGAAGCGTTCGACGCCGACCTCGGCGGCCCGGTCGGCGAGGCTGGTCAGCCGGTCCAGGTCGTGGTCGAAGTAGACCGCCTCCCAGACGTTGAGGGTCACCGGCCGCGGCGTACGCGGGTGCTCCGGGCGGGCCCGCAGGTGGGTGTGCAGCACGTCGCTGAGCCCGTCCAGCCCGACGGTCGAGTGGACGGCGTGGAGCAGGGGAGTGGCGTACTCCTGGCCGGGGGCGAGCACGATCTCGCCGGGGGTGAGCAGTTCACCCCCGCCGAGGGTGGACTCGCCGGTGGGGCGGCGCTCGGCGGCGGTGACGTGGTCGCCGCTCCACGCGGTGTGCACCGCCCACACCTCGCCGTGGCCGAAGCCGAAGCCGGCCGTCCCGGCGACCAGCAGCAGCGTCGCGTCGTGCCCGGTCCGACCGTGCCGGCCCTCCCGCACCCACGCGCCCATCGGCCACGGGTGCCGCTGCGGCGCGCGTTCCCGGCACCAGCGGCCGGTCAGGTCGAGCAGTTCGGTGGCGACCGCCGGCACCGGCAGCACCGGGGTCAGCTCCCGCAGCTCGTAGGGCGCGTCGCCGTCGTTGCGCAGCCGGTGCCGGACCGTCAGCAGGCCATACGCGTCCAGCGCGATCTCGATGGTCAGCGACAGGCCCGCGCCCGGGTCCGACGCCCGCACGGTCACCCGCGCCGGGCCGGGCCCGTCGTGGTCACCGTCCTCTGTGGATGCGCCGACCGCGCCGCCGGTGGGGGCGTCGTCGGAGACGTCGAGGTGGTCGAGGCGGAAAGCGGTCGACCAGTCCCGCCCGTTCCGGTGCCCGGCCAGGCCCGGCCGGCCGCTCCAGCCGGCGCTCGCCTCCGGCAGCAGGGACAGCACGGTGGGGGCGTCGAAGCTGCTTGGCACGACCGGCGGGACGGTGGCGTCGACGAGGGCGGGAAGGTCCTCGGCGGGCAGCGGGCCGAGGTCGGCACCCCAGTGCACGACCCGGGGCAGCCCCGGGCCACGGGCGTCGAGCACCAGGCTGGTCCGCGCCCGGCGCAGGTGGATGACGGTCGGAATCGTCATGACACTCATCTTTCCGTGAGGGCACGCGGCGTCCGTCACTTTTGGTGAGGAGACCGGGCGGGCTGGCCGCGGTGAGCGAGATACCTGTCAGGCATAAATATGACTGACAGGTATCTCGCTCCTTCGGACATGCATCGGCGGGCGCCGTCAGCCCTTCGAGGCGCCCAGCGTCAGTCCCCGGACGAACTGCTTCTGCAGCAGGAAGAAGATCACCAGGGTGGGGATCGCCACCAGCACCGAGCCGGCCGAGACCAGGTTGTTGTCGGTGAAGAACTCGCCGCGCAGGTTGTTCAGCGAGCTGGTCACCGGGAACTTGTCCCCGGTGCGCATCAGCACGGTGGCCCAGAAGAACTCGTTGTAGATCCAGGTCACCTCCAGGGTGGCCAGCGCGGCCAGGGCCGGCCGGCAGAGCGGCATGGTGACCTGCCAGTACTGCCGCCAGACGCTGGCCCCGTCGACCATCGCCGCCTCGTACAGCTCGTGCGGCAACGCCTTCATGTAGTTGCTCAGCACGAAGACGCAGAAGCCGCACTGGAAGGCCACGTTGACCAGGATCAGCCCCCAGTAGCTGTCGTAGAGCAGCTCCGAGTCGCTCATGAACTCCGGCAACGGCACCTGGGTGAAGAGCCGGAACAGCGGGATCAGCAGGGCCTGCTGCGGCAGCAGGTTCGCCGCGGTGAAGAGCCCGAGCAGGACGATGTTGAGTTTCCAGCTGAACCGGGCGATCACGAACGCCACGCAGGAGGCGAGGAAGAGCGTGAGCAGCACGGCCGGCACGGTGATGTAGACCGAGTTGAGGAAGTGCTTGCCGAACTCGGCGGTCTTCCACGCGGTCACGTAGTTGTCGAACGTCCAGCCGCCGAGCGAGACGTAGCCGTGGCTGGCGGTGTACTGGTAGGACCGGAGCGAGGTCAGCACCGCCCAGAGGATCGGGAAGAGCCAGCCGACGGCCACCGCCCCGAGGAAGAGGTGCAGCACCACCCGGGCGGGCCGCAACGGCTTGCGGCGTCCGGCCGGCGCGGCGGCCGTGGGCTCACGGGTCAGGGTCGCGGTGCTCATCGCCGGTCCTCCCGCATCACGGTGGTCAGGTAGAGGGTGATGAAGACCAGGGAGATGACCAGCATGATGGTCGCCAACGCCGAGCCGAAGCCGATCCGGCTGGCCTCGCCCACCACGTTCGAGGTGACCAGCGCGGAGATCAGCTCCAGGCCGTTGCGGCCCTTGTTGATCACCCAGACCAGGTCGAACGCCCGCAGCGACTCGATCACCGTCACCACCAGCACGATGATGTTGATCGGTCGCATCACCGGGAAGACCACCCGGAAGAAGGTGCTGGTCTCCGAGGAGCCGTCCACCGCCGCGGCCTCCCGCAGCGACGGGTCGACGCCCTTCAGTCCGGCCAGGTAGAGCAGCATGATGTAGCCGACGTGCCGCCAGCCGGCGGCGAAGAGCACCGCCCAGATGTTGACGTTCGAGTCGCCGTACCAGTCGGTCTGGGTGCCGAGCACGGCGTTGAGCAGGCCCTGGTCGCGGCTGTAGATGAGCTGCCAGACGAAGCCGATCAGCGCCAGCGAGAGCACCACCGGCAGGTAGAGCGCGGTCTGGTAGATCCGGCTGCCGCGCATCTCCTTGTCGAGCAGCACGGCGAGGAACATGCCGAACGGGGTGGCCACCACGAAGAGCGCGGCCAGCCAGAGCAGGTTGTTCTGCACCGCGGGCCCGAACGGCGGGTAGTTGTTTACCACGTCGTCGTAGTTCTTCAGGCCGACCCAGTCGAGCTCGCCGAGCGGGCCGATGCCGTCCCAGTTGGTGCCGGACAGCAGCACGGTGGCCACCGAGGGCAGCCAGACCAGGCCGATCACCAGCAGCAGGGGCACGATCACCATCAGCGTGATGACGACGCGGTCGGTACGGGACAGCAGCCGTAGCCGGCGGCCACGACCACCCTTGGAGGTGGTCGCGGCCGGCGGCGGCGCGGCGCGATCCGCTTGGATCAGGGGCAGGTCGGACATGTGTCCTTCCCCTCTCGCCGTCGTCAGTCAGTGAAGATCGACTTCTTCTGGTTCTCGATGCTCGTCAGCAGGCCGCCAATGTCCTTCGGGTTCTTGATGAACTGCTGCAACGCCGGAATGATCACGGTGGAGGCGAAGTCCGGCCGGGTGTCCCGGTCGAGGAACTGGGCGATCTCCGTGGCGGAGCCGACCAGTTCGGCGGCCTTCTTCTGCAGGGCGGTGTAGCCGCTGGTGTCCGCGCCGGTGTTGGCGACCAGGGTGCTCGGGTCGTTCTTCACCGTGATGTTCGCGGCGTCCTTCGAGCCGACGTACTCCAGCAGCTTCTTCGCGTTCGCCGCGGACTTCGGCTTGCGGGCCATCATGTAGCCGTCGATCGGCGCGTCCAGGGCCTTCGCCCCGATGGTGGAGTCGATTTCCGGGAAGGTGAAGAAGTCCAGGTCGTTCTGCTCGTCGTTGCTGAACTGCTGGGCGACGAAGAGGCCGAGCAGGTACATGCCGCTCTTCTTCTGCTGCAACGACTGGGCGGCCTCCTGCCAGGTCCGGCCGAGGGCGTCCGGCTGGTGCAGCGGCAGCAGCCCCGCCCAGGTGTCGAAGACCTTCTTCACCTTGTCGGAGGTCCACGCCTCCTTGCCGGCCATCAGGTCGACGTGGAACTGGTAGCCGTTGATCCGCAGGTTGAGGATGTCGAAGGTGCCCATCGCCGGCCAGCCGTCCTTGTCGGCGAAGGCGATCGGTGCGAGGCCGTCCTTCTTCATCTGGGCGCCGAGGGTGTTCAGCTCGTCGAGGGTCTTCGGGACCTGGTAGCCGTGCTGCTGCCAGACCGACTTGCGGTAGAAGACCGCCCACGGGTAGTACGACGACGGCACGAAGTACTGCTTGCCGTCGTCGCCGGTGGATGCCTTCTTGAAGGCGTCCGAGTAGCCGGAGAGCTTGCCCCAGACGTCGCTGACGTCACCGGCCAGGCCCTTGGCGGCGAAGAACCGCATCCGGTAGCCGGCGAACCACATGAACACGTCGTCCGGCTTGCCCTGCAGGTAGTTGTTGATGTTTTCCTGGAACGTGTTGTGGTCGACGGTGTTGACCGCGACCTGGACGCCGGACGAGCTCTGGAAGCCAGCCATCACCTTGGCGATGACGTCCTTCGGCTTCGGGTCCGACTGGTTCGAGCCGACCGAGACCGTCTTGGAGTCCGAGCCGGAGTTGGAGTCGGAGCCGCCGCACCCGGCGAGCAGTCCCGTGCCGAGCAGCGCGCCGGTGCCGGCCGCGCCGGCGAGCAGCGAGCGGCGGTTCAGGCCGGCGATGGACGGGGGTACGAGCCGGGCGAGGTACTCGGCTTGTGAGCGGGGACGGGACATTGTGCCTCCTGCGTGGAAGAGGTGCGCTGCGCCCAAGGGCCGTGAGTGGTGGCGGGGATCGACGTTCGCGCGGGCAGGGATAGATCCACCGTGAATCCACATGTCCGAACACAAACAGCCGGTGGCTCGTCAAGCTACCCCTCCATACGGCGCTGTCAAGAGGGTCGAAGGGCACTGATAATCCAGTCGTGATACGGCTGAGACAAGGTAAACGTTGGAATTCAGTCGATGTTTGAAAGTGTTGACTTGGGTGCTGTCGAGGTGCACGCTCTGCTGTCATGCGGAGCTGGCACGGCGAAGGCATCTGGTACGGGGCGGACTACAACCCGGAGCAGTGGCCCGAGCAGACCTGGGTGGAGGACGTCGCGCTGATGCGCCGGGCCGGGGTCAACCTGGTCTCGGTCGGCATCTTCTCCTGGGCCCTTTTGGAGCCCGCCCCCGGAACGTTCGACTTCGGCTGGCTGGACCGGGCCCTCGACGTGCTGCACGACGGGGGAGTCCGCGTCGACCTGGCCACCGCCACGGCCAGCCCGCCGCCGTGGCTGGCCCACCGGCACCCGGAGACGCTGCCCCGCCGCGCCGACGGCGCGATCCTGTGGCCGGGCGGCCGGCAGGCGTACTGCCCCAGCTCGCCGGTCTTCCGCGAGCGGTCGCTCGCCCTGGTCGAGGCGGTCGCCGGCCGGTACGCCGACCACCCGGCAGTGGTGATGTGGCACGTCTCCAACGAACTGGGCTGCCACAACGTGCACTGCTACTGCGACGTCAGCGCCGAGGCGTTCCGCCGCTGGCTGCGTGACCGGTACGGCGACCTGGCCACGCTCAACGACGCCTGGGGCACCGCCTTCTGGAGCCAGCGCTACCACGACTGGGCCGAGGTCAACCCGCCGCGCAGCGCGCCGACCTTCGCCAATCCCACCCAGCAGCTGGACTTCCTGCGTTTCTCCTCCGACGAACAGCGGGCCCAGCTCCGCGCCGAGCGGGAGCTGCTCACCCGGCTGGCCCCCCAGCCGGTCACCACGAACTTCATGATCGGCACCGGCATCAAGTACCTGGACTACCACTCCTGGGCGTCCGATGTGGACGTGGTCGCCAACGACCACTACCTGACCGCCGCCGACCCGCAGCCGCAGGTCAACCTGGCGCTCGCCGCCGACCACACCCGCGGTGTGGCCGGCGGTGACCCGTGGCTGCTGATGGAACACTCCACCAGCGCGGTCAACTGGCAGCCGCGCAACGTCGCCAAGGCCCCCGGCCAGTTGCGCCGCAACAGCCTCGCGCACGTGGCGCGCGGCGCCGACGGGGTGCTGTTCTTCCAGTGGCGGGCCTCCCGGGCCGGCGCCGAGAAGTTCCACTCCGCGCTGGTCCCGCACGCCGGCCCGGAGACCAAGGTGTTCCGCGAGGTCTGCCGGCTCGGCGCCGACCTCAAGGCCCTCGCCGAGGTACGCGACAGCCGCGTCGACGCCGACGTGGCGATCCTCTTCGACTACGAGGCGTGGTGGGGCGCGGAACTCGACTCGCACCCCAGCGTCGACGTCACCTACGGCGACCGCCTCGCCGCCCTGCACGGCGCGCTCTGGCGGGCCGGGGTCACCGCCGACGTGGTGCACCCGTCCACCGACCTGTCCCGCTACCGGCTGGTCCTCGTGCCCACCCTCTACCTGGTCCGCGACGCCGACGCCGAGGCCCTGCACCGGTACGTCGAGGCGGGCGGCACCGCGCTGGTCACCTACTTCAGCGGCATCGTCGACGAGCACGACCACATCCGGCTCGGCGGCTACCCCGGCGCGTTCCGGGAGCTGCTCGGCATCCGCACCGAGGAGTTCTTCCCGCTGCGGGAGGGGGACCGGGTCCGCCTCGACGACGGCGCCACCGCCGACGTGTGGACCGAGTGGCTCCACCCGGAGGGGGCGGAGGTGCTCGCGTCGTACGCCGACGGGCCGCTGCCCGGCGTGGCCGCGCTCACCCGGCACGCCGTCGGCGCGGGCGCCGCCTGGTACGTCGGCACCCGGCTCGACGAGGCAGCCACCGACCGGCTCGTGGCCCGGCTGCTCACCGAGGCCGGCGCCCGCCCGCCGGTCGCCGCCCCGCCCGGCGTCGAGGTGGTCCGCCGCCGCGCCGCCGACCGGAGCTGGCTCTTCGTCATCAACCACACCGACACCGACGCCCGGCTGCCCGTCACCGGGACCGAGCTGCTCGGCGGCGGCCGCTGCGACGGCGAGCTGGTCGTCCCGGCCGGCGATGTGGCGGTGGTCCGCGAGGTGTCGGAGCGCGCCGAGCAGCAGGCACAGCGCGGCGATCGGGTGTTGGACCGGACGGCCGAGGCTGCCTGATCCCGCGTACCATACCCGCGCCGGAAGGAGGAGTGATGAGTTGTCATTTCCCTTGCGCACCTATTTCGCTCGTTTGTTGTGGTAGGCATCCATCGGGTCGGTGGGTTTCGCGGGGTCGGGAAGTACTGGCCGGGGTTCCCGAGCGGGTGAGCGGCTCGGTGAGCACGATGCGTCGGTGGGAGGCAGAGAGCCGGATTAAGGCTCGCTGTCTGCTGCGGGGCAGCGGTATTTGGACGACTCCGACGCGGGCACGGTGCTGCAAGCCGGGTTTCGATGTCGGGCGGTGGAAGGTCGTGCCTTGGTCTTGTCACCGGGCCAGTAACCCCGCCCGGCCTCGCAGGTCGCGTTTAAACCGCAGTTTGTCTGGCTCGCGGCCTCGCCCTGGACGAGTGGGCCGCGGCGAGATCGGCGGTGGGAGCAACTTGCGCTGCGAGAGGTTTCTGGCGTTGATGGACCCGGGTGTTCGGGGGGAGGTCGCGATGCTCGTGGTGGGCACAGGGATCGGCTGGCCCGGTTCGGCTTCGATTTCCTGCGGGCACGTGGCGGTGCGCGGCGGCTGTGAGATCGTCGTCGCCAAGGAGGAACTCGACGGGGCGGGCCTGACCGTGGAGGGCGACCGGTGAAGGTCACCCGGATCGCCTACTCGACGGCCCTGAACCCGGGTAAGTACGCGGCCTTGCGGGAGCAGGCCCGCCGGTTGGGTCGGGTTCGCGGCGAGGTGTGGCAGCGTTCCGGGTCGATCGCCGGTGTCGGGTCCGGGCTGAAGGACCGGCAGGTGCGGGACCGGTGGTTGGCCGACGGCACGCACGTGCGGTTCGGTGTGCTGGCGAATGCGTGGAAGGAGACCGTCCGCGACGCCATGGCCGACATCGCGGCGAACTTGGCGTCGGCGAAGGTCGAGGTGCGTCGGGCGGTCGGCCGGCGCGCCGGCGATCCGGCCGAGCGCAGGCGGATGCTGACCGCGTTGAAGGCCGACCGGTGGGCCGGCGACATCTTCCTAGCTCGGCGGATGCGCAAGCACTGGAAGCGTGGCAGGAACCGCACGCACGATCAGATCGTGGTGCGCGCCGACCAGCACAACATCGTCACCGACGGGCGCGGCCGGTTGTGGCTGGCGGTTCCTGGTCTCGAACGGCGCAGGATGGTCAGGATCCCGCTGTCCACGACCGTCGCCCCGACTGGCACGCTGCGGCTGATCCTGCGCGGTGGCCGGGTCGAGGTGCACTACCAGATCGACGCATCGCAGATGCGGTCGTCGCTGCGGCCGTGCGGCGACCGGACGATCGGCGTCGACAAGGGCTACACCGAGGCCCTGACCGACTCCGACAGCGAGCGCCACGGCGTTCGGCTCGGCGGGCTGCTGAACAGCGAGTCGGACCGGTTGAAGGAACGCAACCGGCGCCGGGCGAAGCTGCGCTCGATAGCGAACAGCGCCGCTGGTCGTGGTGACCACGCGAAGGCGCGCCGGATCAAGGCCAACAACCTCGGCACCGTCAAGCGGGACCGACAGGCCGCCCGCCACCGCGCACAGGTGCGCACGGAGATCTTCACCGCCGTGCACCGGGTCGTCGACAAGGCGGCCAGCGTGGTCGCCGAAGACCTCACCAAACGCTTCGCCGGGCGCAAAATGCTCGGCAAGAACGTGAATCGGCGTCTGGCCGCGTGGACCAGAGGGGTCACCGCCGAGGCGCTGGCGAACGTGTCGGAGCGCAGAGGTTCTGCGCTCGTGCACGTCAACGCCGCCTACACCTCACAAGCTTGTCACCGTTGCGGCGGCCTCGGCCGACGCAACGGGGACCGGCTTCACTGCACCCGGTGCGGGGTGGTGTGGCAGGCCGACGTGAACGCCGCGATCAACGTCCTGCAGCGAGCAGGCGACCCCGACATCGCCCTGCACACCCCGCACCACAAGGTGAAGCAGATCCTGCAGGACAGGACCGATCGCCACCGGGCCAGACTGCCGGTCCAGGACTCCAGCCCGGCCCTCGCCGAGCGGAGAGCGAATCATCCGAACCGCTCAGCGATGAGCAACTAGTAGGAAGCAGGCCCCATGCTCGCCCAGCAACGGCAGAGCGCCATCCTGGAGCTGATCCGGCAGCGCGGCGGCGTGCGGGTCAGCCACCTGGTCAGCCGCTTCGGGGTGTCGGACATGACGATCCGGCGGGACCTGGAAGTGCTCGCCGAACGCGGGCTGGTCGACAAGGTCCACGGTGGCGCGACTCTGGCCGGCCCCGGGTCGGCCGAGGAGCCCGGTTTCGCGGCGAAGTCGGTCCGGCAGCAGGCCGAGAAACGGGCCATCGCCGAACGGGCCGCCGGCTTGGTCGAGCCGGGAATGGCCATCGCGCTCTCCGCCGGCACCACCACCGCAGCGCTCGCCGCCCGGCTGGCCGACGTCCGTGGCCTCACCGTGGTCACCAACTCGATCCCGGTCGCCGACGCGCTCCACCAGAACCCCCGGGCCGACCAGACCGTCGTGCTCACCGGTGGCATCCGTACGCCGTCGGACGCGCTGACCGGGCCGGTGGCCGAGGCGGCGATCGCCGCCCTCAACGTCGATCTGCTCTTCCTCGGCGTGCACGGGATGAGCCCGCGGACCGGGTTCACCACCCCCAATCTGCTGGAGGCGGCGGTCAACCGGCGGCTGATCAGCTCTGCCCGCCGCCTCGTGGTGCTCGCCGACCACACGAAGTGGGAGACGATCGGCATCGCCACGATCGCCCCGCTGGACGACGCGGACGTGCTGATCAGCGACGGGCGGCTGCCGCCGGAGGGGCGCCGGCAGATCGGCGAGCAGGTCGGCGAGTTGATCATCGTCGATGCCGATTGACGCGCCGATCCACGCCGGACCCCGGGCGGGGGGCGCACCCTCGTTCACAGGCACTTCCCAGCGGCCTGGGTTAGGGTGCCCTGAGCAAGTGTCCGACGTTCCATGGTGGAGCGCCGTCCCGCGGGAGTGACCGATGGTCTTCAAGAAGATGTTGAGCGCGTTCGGCGTGGGCGGCCCCAGTGTCGACACGGTGCTCGCCAACCCGAACACCCGACCCGGGCTCACCCTCGACGGGCACGTCAACCTCGTCGGCGGTGATGCGCCGGCCAGGATCGAGCAGATCACCGTCGGCCTGGTCACCCGGGTCGAGATCGAGGGCGGGGACTCCGAGTACGCCGGCATCATGGAGTTCCACCGGATGGCGGTGAGCGGGCCGCTGGAACTGGCCCCGAAGCAGCAGCTCGCCATCCCGTTCCAGCTACCGGTGCCGTGGGAGACCCCGGTCACCGACGTGTACGGCCAACGCCTGCACGGCATGACGATGGGGCTGCGTACCGAGCTGGCGGTGGCCCGCGCGGTGGACAAGAGCGACCTGGACCAGGTGGCGGTGCACCCGCTGCCGATCCACGAGCGGATCCTCGACGCCTTCCAGGCGCTCGGGTTCCGCTTCAAGCACGCCGATCTGGAACGCGGCCACATCCGTGGCGTGCAGCAGACGCTGCCGTTCTACCAGGAGATCGAGTTCTTCGCCGCGCCGCAGTACGCCCGGACGATCAGCGAGGTCGAGCTGACCTTTGTGACCAGCCAGCGGGGCGTCGAGGTGATCCTCGAGTGCGACAAGCGGGGTGGCTTCCTCAGTGCCGGGCACGACGTCGTCGGCCGGTACGCGGTCCCGCACACCGACGCCGACCGGACCGACTGGGTCCAGGTGGTCGACGGCTGGCTGCGCGAGACCACCTCCCGCTACGGCAACCTGCGCGCCCAGGGCTTCGGCGCGGGGCACGGCCACGGCCACGGCCGGGGTCACGGGATGGGCGGCGTGGTGGCGGGCACCGCGCTCGGCGTGGCCGGCGGCCTCGTCGCTGGTGAGCTGATCGGGGACGCCTTCGAGGGCGACTTCGGCGACTTTGGCGGGGACTTCGAGTAGGACGACGCACGACGGTGGCCCGGGGACATCTCCCTGGGCCACCGTCGTTCTCAGGTGTCGCCCACTCACTGCCGGGCGCGACGCTCCGCACCCGAGCGGCGCGCGGTGCCGGCCTTGGCCAGACCACGGCTCAGCAGGTACGCGCCGGTCAGGATCGTGAGGTACCACCACGCCTGGGTCGGGTTGTTGATGTTCAGCCCGTTGGTGGCGGCACCGGGCCAGAACGCGGCGATCACGACGACCGCGACCGCGGCGACGTAGATCCAGAACTCCGTGGTCAGGAACGACTGCTTCGTCTCCGTGCCCGGTGACGGCATCCGCTCCCGACGCCCGTCCTCCATCATCGGCATCGGACGGGTCGGGGTCTCCTGCATCGCCGCGCGCTGGGGCGCCTCCTGCATCGGCCGATTCATGGGCCTGGTGGATGCAGCCTGCGTGCTCATCTGGTCCTCCTCAGGATGCGATGAGTCGTTCTCCGCATTCCCTCGCCCCGCTACCGCGTTTCGGCCACGGCACGGTTCGCGTTCATGGCGGGGGCACCCCCCCGTCTACCCGTTGCCCCGGGGAGGTAACACCGACCGCCGGCCGGATGCCGTCTCCCCAGGGTACCGACGCTGGAGGGTGCGGACGTCCGGTCCGTGGAAGTATGCCGGGTTCTCCCGCAGGTGCCAGTCGGTCGAGGGGCAGCCGGGACGGCGGGCGGGCGAGCGGCGGGAGTCGCCCCGGTGAACCCCGGCGGACGACCCGCGTCCGGGGGTTTGGCCGGCCGGCGGACGGGCACGCAGCAAGATCCGAGAGAGCTGCGAGGTGGTTGACGTGCGTGAGGACGACATCCGGCAGGACGCCGCCCGCCGGGCCGAGGAACGGGTCGCCGGCGGCGTGTACGGCAAGGGCGCGCTCGATGAGGTCACCGTGCCGCAGACCGACGTGCTACGGGTCATCCAGGACGAGGACCCCGACGACCCGGCGCACACCCGGATCGACCCGAACGTGCTCCGGGACGGCGGCCCGACGCGCGGCCAGGGTGCGATCACCACGACCGGCGGTACCGCCGGCCCGGCCAGTGTCCGACGGGTCGCCCGGCAGCCGGAGCGGCATCCGGGCAAGGTGGCCCCGACCACCACCGGGGATGCCACCACCGGCGGGATGAGCACCCCGGCCGGCGGCTCCACCAGCGACAAGTCCGCCAGCGGTAGCCAGGTCGGCAACTTCACGGACGAGGGAGCCGATCCCGGATAGCCGGAGCACGTTCCGAGGTGCCGGTAGTGGCCTCCCGACCGACGGGAGGCCACTACCCGTCCGCGGTGGTGACGGGGCGGTTCCGGTCAGGCGGTGCGGAGGATGCCCAGGCGCTGGGTGGCGCGGGTGAGGGCGACGTAGAGGTCGCTGTGGCCGCGCGGTGACTCCGCCACGATCCGCTCCGGGTCCACCACCAGCACCGAGTCGAACTCCAGCCCCTTGGCCTGCCCGACGGTCAGCACCACCACCCGGTTCTCCAGCTCCGGCTGCTCGCCGACCGCTGCCTCCGGGAGGGCGGCGGTGATCGCGGCGCCGAGCTCGTCCACCCGACCGGTCGGCACGATCACGCCGAGCCGTCCGTCGTCGAGCCCGGCCGCCTCCCGGGTGGTCACCTCGACCAGTTCGGCGGCGAGCCGGTCCGGGTCGACCGTCCGGTCCCACGGCGGCACGCCGCTGGCCCGTACCGAGCGGGGTGGGCGGAGCGCGGGGTCGATCTCGGCGAGCACCTCGGCGGCGACCGCCATGATCTCGGCCGGGGTGCGGTAGCTGACGGTCAGCTCCTCCAGCCGCCAGCGTCGCGACACGTACGGATCGAGGGCCTCCTGCCAGGAGGGGGTGCCGGAGAGGGCTCCGGTCTGCGCCACGTCCCCGACGATCGTCATCGACCGGCTGGGGCAGCGGCGCATCAGCAGCCGCCAGGCCATCGGTGACAGCTCCTGCGCCTCGTCGACGATGACGTGCCCGAACGCCCAGCTCCGGTCGGCGGCGGCCCGCTGCGCGGTGGTCAGCCGCTCGGACTCCTCCTGCCGTTCCAGCAGCCGGTCGGCGTCGATCAGGTCGGTGACGCCGAGGATCTCGCCGCCGTCCGCCTCGTCCTCGACGTCGATGGAGCGGGAGCCCCGAGCGATCTCCAGCACGCCCTCGGCGTACTCCCGTTCCAGTGACCGGATCCGGTCACGGCGGGCCGCAGCGGCGCGCTCGTCCTCGCCCAGCAGTTCGGCCGACTCGTCGAGCAGCGGCACGTCGGCCGGCGTCCAGCCACCCGGCTCCCGGTGCAGCGAGGCCCGCTCCGCCTCGGTGAGCATCGGGGCGGCGGTGGCGATCCGCTCGGGCGAGGCGTACAGGTCGGCGAGCAGCCGCTGCGGGGTGAGCACTGGCCAGAGCTCGTCCAGCGCGGCCTGAACCTCCGGCTCCTCACGCAGCTCGCGGCGGATCTCGGCCAGGTCGGCCTCGGAGAGCAGGTTCTCCCCGCCTAGCGGGTCGGCGCCGATCCGTTCGGCGACCTGGGCGGCGAGCGCGTGCACGATCTCGATGTCGAAGAGCGCCCGGGCCAGGTTGTGCGGGCGGCCGGAGCGGCGGGCCCGGTCCCGGGCCTGAAGGACCGTCTCCGGGGCGAGGGTGAGGAGTTCCCGCTGCGGGAGTTCGATCTCCTGCGGCTCGTCGGGGATCCACTGCCGGTCGCGGACGGCGGCGGCGAGCACCTCGGTCATGGCCGCCCGACCCTTCAGCGCCGCGGTCTCCGCCGGCTCGGTCCGTCGGGCGCTCACGCCGGGGAAGAGGTCCGCCTGGGTACGCAGCAGCACGCCCGTCTCGGCCAGCGCGGGCAGCACCTGGGAGATGTAGCGCAGGAAGGTCGCGTTCGGTCCGACCAGCAGCACGCCGCGGCTGGCGAGCTGCTGCCGGTGGGTGTAGAGCAGGTACGCGGCCCGGTGCAGCGCCACCGCGGTCTTGCCGGTGCCCGGCCCGCCCTGGACGACCAGCACCCCGGGCAGGTCGGCGCGGATGATCCGGTCCTGCTCGGCCTGGATGGTCTCCACGATGTCGCGCATCCGGCCGGTCCGGCCGGCGGTGAGCGCGGCTAGCAGAGACGCCTCGCCGGTCAGCTCCTCGTGCGCGGTGGGCGAGGCGGTGGCGAGGTCGAGGACCTCGTCGTTGAGCCCGGTCACCTTCCGCTGCCGGGTACGCAGGTGCCGCCGCCGGCGTACGCCCTGCGGGTTGGCGGCGGTGGCCAGGTAGAACGCCCGGGCGGCGGGCGCCCGCCAGTCCATCAGCAGCGGGTCGTAGTCGCCGCTGGTGTCGAAGATGCCGATCCGGCCGATGTAGCGGCCGGAGCCGTCGTCGGCGTCGAGGCGGCCGAAGCAGAGCCCGTTCTCCACCGCCGAGTACTGCTCGACCTGGTCGGCGTACATCCGGACGGCGGAGTCGCGCTGGGAGCGGGCCTGCAACGTGCCGCCGGTGGTGCGCAGTTCCTCGGCGAGCCGGCGGGCGGCCTGGTCCCGCATGCCGTCCAGCCGGCCGTACAGCATCGAGACGTACTCCTGCTCGCGACCGATCTCGTCGTCCTGGTGCAGCTCACCGGGGGAGTGCGTTGACAAGCCGGCTCCTCTTGGGCTAAAATCGGCACCGGAATGGCCTACGGGGCCGTTCCTTTTTGTGTTTGAACTGAGAAAGATACCGCGCGGCGGGCCGCCGGACCAAGCCTGCCCGGTCGATCACGCCCACGTCACACCGCCGCGCCGTGCGGCTTCCGTGACGCGTGACGGGTGAGGCTACGATCCGATACCCCGGCTGACGGCACATTCACGAACGTCGCGTGGCTGGCTGCGACAACCTTTGGTACGCCGATCGCCACGTTGAGCATCGTCGACAGGGATCGGGTCTGGTTCGCTGCCACGCACGGGCTCGACGGCGTCGCCGAGGTCGGGGTCGACCCGGGCCTCTGCGCATCCGTCGTCAAGCAGGACGGCCCCTACGTCGTCACCGACGCCGCCGTCGATCCAGCTGTCAGCTCGGCCGGGACACGCCCTGCACCGCCGTCCCGGAGCTGAAGGTCGCCGACGCCTGGGGCGACTCGGCGTGGGGATGCCTCGACCACGTCGACGACGCGATCCTGAACGCCCGCTCGGTTTTCGTCGCCGACGTCAAGCTCGCCGGCCTTTCCGCATACCTCGGCAACCGGCCGGTGCACTGACGCTTCGGTCAGCGGACTGCTGTTGAGGATCGAGGCCGCGGTGCGGGCACGTGGCGCCGGCGTGAGCGGTCGCTCCCGATGCCGCCACGGCCTCGGCGAGGAAGGCGTTCCGGCCTGCGACCAGCCGTCGAAGATAGGGAAGCAGGACCAGCCGGGAGACCGTTCCACCGACAGCCTCCGCAGGGGCGGTGAACTCGATGACGTCGCGCATGACGGTGGCGGAGGCGTTGCGCGGATCGGCGGTGAAGAGATGCTCGTGGTACCAGTGACGGAACGGGCCGCTCACCTGCTCGTCAACGAAACGGTACGGCCTGTCGTAGGCGGTGAGCAGGGCCCGGACGGCATCCCCGTCCGGGCCCCCGATCCGTCGGATCAGCTTCGCGCCGCCTGGTAGAGCCGCTCCGGGGTGACCAGCCCGGCCAGCACCCGGCCGTCGTCGGTGAGCAGCACGCTGAACAGCTTCCCGGACAGCAGCCGGCCGCTGCCCCAGTCACCGCTCACCTTCGGCAGCGAACCCAGCAACCCGGCCACCTGTCCGGCCCCCGGGCTCGCGTTGTCGCCGGCCTTCGCGCCGCCCGCCGGTCCGGGCACGCCGCCGGCCTTCGCGCCGCCGGCCAGGCCGGCCGCGTCGAGCCGCGCGACCAGCACGGTGGTCCAGCCCGTGCCGACGGTACGCACGTCCGTGCCGTCCGGCCGGTGGCCGGTCCTGCCGTCCGTATCGGCCTTCCCGTCCGGCAGGGTCCTGTCGGCCGACTCCTCCTTGACGGTCACCCCCGGCGGCGGGTTGAACCGGAACTGGTCCGCCTCGGGCCGGCTGAAGTCGACCTGGGTGAACGCCACCTCGATGGCCGGCTTGTCGGTGCCGTCGGCGAGCACCTGGAACCGCAGCGGCACGTGCTCCTTCGCGTCGAGGGCGATCCGCACCTGGTGCACCAGTGAGTCGGCGTCGCGCGGGGTCAGCACCAGCTCGTACGCGTCCCGTCCGGCGACCCGGGCGGTGCGGCCGACGGTGACCGCGGTGGTCGGGTCGACCGCGGCGAGCGCCCGGTCGGCGGCCTCGGCCGGCGTGCTCGGCAGGGCCGACGCGGTCCCGTCGCGGCCCGGCAGGGTGCGCTGCGTCGTGGCGTCGCTGTCCGGCAGCTTGCGGTGCGTCGCCGTGTTGGTACGGCTCTCCCAGACCCACAGGTCCCGGCCGTCGCGGATCAGGTCCCGCTCGCCGAGGGTGTCGAGCAGCGCGACCCGCTGCCGCTCCTCGCCGGAGTACCAGACCCGCAGGGTGTGGGTCCCGGTCAGCAGGGTGGTCAGCTCGTTTCCGCCGGCCAGGCCGGCGAGGTTGGCCAGCGCCGGCAGGCCCAGGTCGGCCCGCTGCACCACGGTGCCGGAGAGCCCGTCGAGGCGGGACGTCTGCAGGTCGACGAGCAACTGTGCGGCGGTACGCGGTGGCAGGGCCGGGTCGGCCGTGGCGGCGAACGTGCCGACGGCGGCCCCGCCACCGATCACGGCGACCCCCGCGGTCACCGGGACCAGCCAGCGCAGCACCGCGCGGTTCTTCAGTACGGACATGGTGGACACCTCCTGACCGCCATCCTGCACCCAGGTGGCTGTGAAGGTGCTGAGGAGAACCCCTACGGGTGTCGTCCGGGTGGCACCCTGGAGGCGTGCGGGTGCTGGTGGTGGAGGACGAGTCGCGGCTGGCGGCGGCGTTGCAGCGGGGTCTGCAGGCCGAGGGCTTGGCGGTGGACGTGGCGCCCACCGGCCCGGCAGGGCTGGACGCCGCCCGGCACGGGGACTACGACGCGATGATCCTCGACGTGATGCTGCCCGGCCTCTCCGGGTACGAGGTGGTCCGCCGGCTCCGGGCCGAGGAGCACTGGCTGCCGGTGTTGATGCTGTCGGCCAAGGACGGCGAGTACGACCAGGCCGACGGGCTGGACTGCGGCGCCGACGACTACCTCACCAAGCCCTTCTCGTACGTGGTCCTGCTGGCCCGGCTGCGGGCGCTGATGCGCCGGGGCGCGCCGGAGCGCCCCGCCGTGCTGGCCGTGGGCGACCTGCGGCTGGACCCGGCGCGGCGCCGGGTGACCCGGGCCGACGCCGAGGTCGCCCTGACCACCCGGGAGTACGCCCTGCTTGATTATCTGATGCGCCGCCCCGGCCAGGTGGTCTCCAAGACCGAGCTGCTCGACCACGTCTGGGACGCCAGTCTGGAGACCGCGCCGAACGCCGTCGAGGTCTACGTGGGCTACCTGCGCCGCAAGATCGGCCGGGATCGGCTGGAGACGGTCCGCGGCGCCGGCTACCGGCTCGCCACATGAGCCGCCTCCGCCGGCTGCTGCCCGGCCTCGGCCTGCGGGCGCGGCTGACCGCGATCGGGGTGCTCGGGCTGGCCGTGGGCCTGGCGCTGGGCGGCGCGCTTCTGCTCGGGGCGCTCGGCTGGACCCTCCAGCGCACGGTCGACGCCGAGGCGCTGCGGACGGCGGACGCCGTCGCGCTGCTCGCCGCGGAGGACGCCCTGCCCGATCCGCTGCCGGTCGCCGGCGGCCAGCTCCGGGTGCAGGTGATCGACGCCGAGGGTCGGGTCCGCGCCGCCTCGATCGATGCCGACCGGCTGACCCCGATGCTCCGCCCGGACCAGCTCGAACCGGGGACCCGGCAGCGGCTGGTGGTCGGCGGGCAGCGGCCCGGACTCGCCGGCCCGGTCCGGGTGGTGACCGTGCCGGCCGGCACCCCGGGGGAACCGCTCACCGTGGTGGTCGGCAAGTCGATGGCGGACGTGCGGCACAGCCTGGCCGTGGTCCGCACCCTGTTGCTGGTCGGCTTCCCACTGCTGGTGGCCGGGTTGGCCGTGGTCGCCTGGCGGGTGGTCGGCGCGACGCTGCGCCCGGTGGAGGCGCTACGCAGCGGCGCGGCCGAGATCACCGGGCGGGCCGGGGCGGGCCGGCTGCCCGTACCGGAGGGACGGGACGAGATCCACCGGTTGGCGGTCACCCTCAACGACATGCTGGACCGGCTGGAGTCGGCCCGGGACCGGCAGCGGGCGTTCGTCGCCGACGCCGCGCACGAGCTGCGCAGCCCGCTGACCACCATGCGTACGGAGCTGGAGGTGGCCCGGCGGTTCGCGGACCGGACGGACTGGCCGGCGGTGGCGGAGAGCCTGCTCGCCGACACCGAGCGGCTGGCCCGGCTCGTCGACGACCTGCTGCTGCTGGCCCACTTGGACGAGGCGTCCGGGGCGGGGGGTGGCGGCCCGGCACGCCGGGCGGTCGGTCCGGTGGAGCTGGGCGAGCTGCTCCGCGGGGTCGCCGGCCGGCACCCGTCCCCGCCGGTGGAGCTGACGCCGCCGGCTGCACCACTGTGGACCGAGGGGGACCCGGACGAGCTGCACCGGATCGTCACCAACCTGCTCGACAACGCCGTCCGGCACGCCCGCTCCCGGGTCACCCTGTCCGTCACCGGCCCGCACCCCGCCGCCGGCCCGGTCCGGTCCGCCGGCCCGCTCGCGCCGGCCGACGGGGGGACGCCGGCCGATCCGGGAACGCCGGCCCCCAGGCAGCGCACGGGGGCGGACCGGGGGTCGTACCACCTGGTGACGGTCACCGACGACGGGCTGGGGATCCCGGCGGCCGACCGGGAGCGGGTCTTCGACCGGTTCACCCGGCTGGACGACGCCCGGGCGCGGGACGTCGGCGGGGCAGGCCTGGGGCTGGCCATCGTCCGCGAGCTGGTCCGCCGGGCCGGCGGCACCGTCGAACTCGCCGACGGCGAGGCGCCGGTCGCACCGGGCGCGGCGGTGGCGCGGGTGGCGGCCGGCACGCCCGGGTCCACCTCGACGGAGGCCGGTGCGCCCACGGCGGGGGAGGCGGCGGGGTCGGGCGTCGGGTACGGCGGCGGACCCGGCCTGCGGGTGAGCGTTCGGCTGCCGGCGTTGGTCGAGCCGGACGCAGGTTGAGCGGTCAGCCGCGGCGGGTGCAGACCGGCTGGGCCCGGGCCACCGTGTCGGTGGACCAGACCAGCGCGACGGTGAAGCAGTAGTCGGTGGTGCGGCTGAGGCCGTAGGCGATGTAGCTGTCGGTGCCGGCCGGCAGCTGCTCGAAGGTGTGCTGGCCCTCGCCGGCCCGGCCGCCGGCGATGACCACCGGTCCCTCCGCCCCGGGCGGGTACGTCCAGCGCAGGGCGATGCTGTCACGCCGGTCGGTCAGCCTTACCGCGCCGGGTGGGGTGCCGGGGGAGGCGGGCGGCGCGGCGGGGGGCGTACCGGTGGGCGGGGCGGGTGATCCGCTGGCCGGGCCGCCGGTCGTGGCCGGCGGGGAGGGCGAGGCACCCCTTCCACCGTCCACCCTGGACACAACCGCGATCACCGCGCCGGCGCCGAGCAGCACCACGGCCACGCCGGCCGCGGCCAGCGGCAGCCACCGGTTGGCGCGCGGCTCGGGCGCGGGCGGCCGGGGCACGTGCACCGGCAGGTACCTCGACGACGGCTCCGGCTCGGCGGCCCGGGGGACCCGGCGTACGCCGTCCGGCTCGTCGTCGGCGAGGCCGACCACCGTCGGGGGTAGCGCACTCTCCCCGGCCCGGTACAGGTCGTCGAGGTGTTCCTCCGGCGGCCACCAGTCGTCGTCCCCGGCCGGCTCGCCGAACGGCTCGTCGCGGGCCTCCGGCGGGAGCCGCGGCGTGGGCACGCTCGGGTGCGGGGCCGCCCGGTCCGGCGGGTGGTAGAGCGGCTGCTCGGGCGGCTGCTGCGGCGGTGGTTCGGGGGGACCCTCGTCGGCCGGTGGCACCCGGGCGGCCGGCACCATGGGCGCCGCCCGGGCGGGCGGCTCCGGGTCGGCGCAGGCGTGGTCGGGGTCGGCCGCCGCCCGGGTCAGGGCGGCCACCTGCGCCGCGAGCGGGTCGTCGGCGGCCAGGTGCGCCTGGCAGAGCTCCTCGGCGAGCGTCAGGTGCTCGTGCGAGGCGGCGTCCCGGCCGCAGTCGCGTTCCATCGCGCCGAGCTTGGCCAGCATCTTGATCCCGCTCGGGTGGCCGTCGCCGTACACCTCGCGGAGGAGCTCCCAGGCGTCCTGGAGCCGGTCCCGGGCCACCTCGCACTGGCCCCGGGCGTACTCCACGGTGGCCAGGTCGGCGTGGGCGGCCAGCACCCGCATCGACTCGGGCCCGTCGCGGGCGGTCAGCTCGATGATGACGTCGGAGTAGAGCCGGGCGGCCCGGGCGTCGCTGCCGACCCGGTGCAGCACCGCCGCCAGGGTGGCGGCGGCGGTGATCGTCCGCTCGTCGGCGCGGCCGTACAGCCGGGTGGCCGCCGCGTACGCGAAGGCGGCCCAGCCGCGGGCGGAGTGCGGTTCGCCGAGCGCGACCAGCACCCGCGCCTGGAGTCCGGCGGCGTCGGCCAGCTCGGTGGAGGCGTTGGCGGGGCGGGGGTCGGCGTCGGTCAGCGCGTCGGCGAGTAGTCGCTGGGCACCGGCCAGGTCGCCCGCGGACACCAGGTGGTGCGCCTGGACAGTCAGTTCGCCGAAGCCGGAGGGCACGCCCCATCGTGGCCGCCCGGCGACGGCAAGTACAACCCCCGGAGGTGATCGGATCGGTCAGGAACCGGTCAGGTGGTCGGCCAGGGTCTCGCTGATCCGCCGGAGCTGGTCGACCTGGGCCGGGCTCAACGCGTCCAACAGGTGCCGTCGTACGCCCTCGACGTGGCCGGGCGCGGCGGCGGCCAGGGCGGTGAAGCCGGCGTCGGTGAGGACGGCGACCTGCCCCCGCCGGTCGGTCGGGCACTCCTCGCGGCGGATCCAGCCGGCCGCCTCGAGCCGAGCGGCGGCGTGCGAGAGCCGGCTGCGGGAGGAGCCGGTGGCATCAGCGAGGTCGCTCATCCGCAGCCGCCGGTCCGGGGTCTCGGAGAGCCGGACGAGGATCTCGTAGTAGGCGTGCGGCATTCCCGCGTCGCGTTGCAGCTCGCGGTCGAGGGTGTCCATCAGCGCCCGGGAGGCGGTCAGGAACGCCCGCCAGGTCCGCTGCTCGTCGGGGTCCAGCCACCGGGTCATGACGCCCATCATAGCGCTAGTGGTTGAATGCTCAACTAAACCGCGTTACCGTGGTGGGCATGGGAATCCACCGGCTCAACCACGCCGTCCTCTACGTCAGCAACCTCGAGCGCAGCGTCGCCTTCTACCGCGACGTGCTGGGCTTCCGTCCGGTGGCGATGACCCCGGACGGGTTCCGCGGCGCGGCCTTCCTCCAGGCGGCCGACTCCACCAACGACCACGACCTCGGCCTGTTCGAGATCGGCGCGGCGGCCGGCCGCTCGCAGGCCGGCCGGGCCACCGTCGGCCTCTACCACCTGGCCTGGGAGCTGGACACCCTGGACGAGCTGGCCGCCACCGCCGAGCGGCTCGCCGCCGCCGGCGCCCTGGTCGGCACCTCCGACCACGGCACCACCAAGAGCCTCTACGGGCAGGACCCGGACGGGCTGGAGTTCGAGATCGTCTGGATCATCCCGGCCGACCTGCTCGACGACGACGCCCTCGCCGCCCGCAAGCGGATCGGCCGGCTCGACATCGACAAGGAGCGGCGGCGCTACGGCGGCCAGACCCGCGGTGGGGTGGGGATCTCCCTACCGGCCTGAGCGGCCGTGCGGTAGAACGGCAGGATGTCCACCGACGCGGTCCTGCGCGAGCTGCTCGTCCGGCAACTCGACCACTGGCTCCCGGGAGCGCTGCACCGCTCCCGGCGGGCCACCCTCGCCCTCGCGTACGCCGGTAACGACGCCGGCAGCGCGGATGACGCGCTGCGGGTGGTGGCGGAGTTCGCCGACCGGCTGCGCGGCCGGCGGCTGACCGTGCTGGTGCTCGCCGACGCCGCAGACCTGCCGGCCCAGCTCGGGCCGGTCGAGGCGACCCTGCCCGCGGACGTCGCGGTGCACGTGGTGCCCGGCCACCCGGACCGGCTGCCGGTGGCGCTCAAGGCGGCCGGCGCGGCCGGTGCCCCGCTGCTCACCGTCGTCGACGGCGGCGAGCCCACCCCGGCCCTGCTGGCCGCCGTCACCACCGGGAGACCGGCCGAGCTGCTGCTGATCACCGAACCGGGCCGGTCGCCGAGGCCGGCGCTGACGGCGGCCGGCTTCCCGCTGGTCACCGAGGTCGACCTCGTTCCCGCCGACGGCTCCCCGGCCCGGCTGTTCGCCTACGCGACCGGCTCCGACCGCGGCCTGGAGGCGGTCAAGGACGCGCTCTGGGCGGTCGACGAGTACGCCGGGGTGCGCTACCGCGACCCGGCCGACCCGGCGGGACGGCTGCTGGACATCACCCTCGAGCCCGAGCCCGGCCCGCTGCGCCGCGAGCTGCTGGCCGAGCTGGCCCGCTCCGGCCCACGGACGGTGACCGAGCTGCGCCGCTTCACGTTGACCTCGACGGTCTACCGGGCGGCCGACGCGACCCGGGCGCTGACCTCGCTGCTCACGTCGGGCGCGGTGGCCCGGGACCCGGAGCACGGCCGGCTCGGCGGCGACGTGCTGATCAGCGCTGCTGGGTCAACTGTCTGACCACGATGGAAGCCCCGGTGGCGAGCACGCCGATGCTGAACGCCATCTGCACGCAGACCACCACCCGGGCGATCTGCCCCTGGGCGTGTACGTCGCCGTAGCCGACGGTGGTGAGCGTGGTGAGCGCGAAGTAGAGCGCGTCGACCCGGGTGTCCAGTCCGGCAAACTGGCCGGGTCGGCCGTTCGCCACGACGTAGTCGGCGAGCGCGAACACCAGCAACCCGGTGACCAGGGCGACAACGAGGCGGATCAGCGAGCGGATCTCCGCGCCGCCGGTCGGCGCGGTGAGCTGTCGGCGTACCTGGCCGGTGACCAGCAGCGCGACGGTGAGGACGAGGAGCAGGGTGCCCGCCGCGCGCAGGATCAGCCGCAACCCGTTCGGGTCGGACTCCAACGGCACCAGGAAGAACGCGAGGACCAGCAGCGCGCAGGCGGCCAGCGCCTGCCGCCGATCCCGCCGGTACGACCCGTTCGCCATGCCGCGATTCTCCGCCGCGACCGACCCCGGGTCGGCGGGAACGCCCAACCCGACGTCGTACGTCGAGCGGGGTGCCGGTGATTCACCGGCACCCCGCTCGACCTCGGGACGTCACGCCCGGGTCTTGTCCTGCTTCCAGGACAGCGGCCCCGGCAGGTCCACGCGGTGGGCGCGGGTCTTGGAGTTCCAGGACCAGCGGCCGATCTTGATGCTCCAGGAGGAGAAGCCGTGCTCGGTGAAGTTCAGCACCAGCGGGCCGTACTTCTTACGCTTGCGGAACTGAATGCCCATCACGGGCTCCTCTCGTCTTTCATCCCTGCCGGGTCGGTATCGAACATGCCCGGAACGGCGGGTCGCGAAACCCGGTCGGATCCGCACTGGACGGTGGCCCCGCACGCCCGTCAAATCTCTATCCAACGGGTAGGTGTTAAGGAGTGGTAAATGCTGGTGGAGGCGGGCTGTAACAGAGCAGGCGACGCGCATCTCACTGTGTGGAAGGGCGTTGACCGGGCCGGAGAACGGCCGGCACCCCGGAGCAGATCGCCGACCAGATCGAGCTCTGGTTCACCCAGGGCGCCGCCGACGGCTTCAACGTCATGCCACCGCTGCTGCCCTACGGATTGGAGGCCTTCGTGGACCACGTGGTGCCACTGCTGCGCGAACGCGGCCTGTTCCGGCACGAGCACACCGGTCGTACGCTGCGCGAGCACTACGGGCTGCCCCGCCCGACCAGCACGTACGCCGCCCGTGCGCTGGTGACGGAGTGACCACCGTGGACCGGCCGGGGGCCGGTGCCGTCGAGCTGCGACCGGTCGACCGCGACCTGTTCCGCACCCTGCTGCGCCGGCAGGCGTCCACGGTCGCCGTGGTCACCGCGCCCGGCCTGGTCGCGAACCGGCACCTGCCGGCGCTGCCGCCGGCCGGGTTCACCGCCACCTCGTTCACCTCGGTGTCGCTGGACCCGCCGCCCGGTGACCACACCATCGTGCTCGGTGAACCCCTCGCCCTCGGCACGGGGGAGGGCGGCGACCCCCTCGTCCACCACCGCGGCGACCACACCACTACGTTCGGCACGTGGCCCTCGCCGTGGTGACCACCCCACCGGCGGAGAAGCTGCTCGCCCTCGACCGGGCCCCCCCAGGACCTGCTGTTCCGGGCGGCACCGGGTGCTGCTGCTGATGAACATCGGCCGGCCGGCCGAGGGCGCCTGGCGGTGGCGGCTGCCCGGCTGGACTACCCCGAGGTGGTCCGGACGCTGTGACGGCGGTCGGCGGTCGGCGGCTGGCGGCCGGCGGCCGGCGGAGTGTCGGTGCGATCCCTACGAAGCTGATGTCGTGGATGAATCACCGGGGTTGGCGGTCAGCGGGGCTCCCAGGCGTCGGGGCGGGCGATCAGCTTGCGGACGTGCCCGGGGAGCTTCCCGCTGGCCATCTCGGCCAGGCTCACCTCGTCAACGACCTGGCGGACGGCGGCGCGGACCGCCACCCAGAGGCGGGGCAGGTTCTCCGCCGCGCCCGCGTAGTGGGTCTCCTCGGGGCGGAGCCCGCGCACGCCGGCCAGTGGGCCGTCGACCGCGCGGAGGATCTGCCCGATGGTGACGTCGCGGGGTGGGCGGGCCAGAGTGTAGCCGCCCTCGGCGCCGCGCTGGGCGCGGACGACGCCGGCCCGGCGCAGGTCGGCCAGGACGGCCTCGAGGAACTTACGGGGCATGTCCTGCTCGGCGGCGATGGCCTGGGTGGACAGCAGGGCGGGGTACGCGGTGGCCAGGCTCAGGGCCGCCCGGACCGCGTAGTCGCCGCGCGCGGAAATCTGCACCCTGTCATCATGCCCGGCCGTTGGGCACCGGTGCGTCGGCGGGCGGGCGCGGGCGCACCATCCGGACCGGTAGGGGCTGTTCCCGGGCGGCTCGGAAGGCCCCCGGGCTGACCCCGATCTCCCGGGTGAAGAAGCGGCCGAAGTTGGTCGGCTCGGGGAAGCCGAGCCGGCGGCCGATCCGGGCGATTGGGTCGTCGGTGGCGGCGAGCAGCCGGCTGGCCTGCAACGCCACCCGCTCGTCGATCACCTGCTTGGCGCTGCGGCCGGTCACCGCCAGGCAGGCCCGGGTGAGCGTCCGCACCGAGCAGCCGAGCTGTGCGGCGTAGTCCTCGACCCGGCGGGTGTGCTGGTAG
This sequence comes from Micromonospora sp. RTP1Z1, assembly GCF_033804685.1. NCBI lineage: Bacteria > Bacillati > Actinomycetota > Actinomycetes > Micromonosporales > Micromonosporaceae > Micromonospora > Micromonospora sp. RTP1Z1. The sequence continues at coordinate 17,274 of NZ_JAPFQV010000021.1, read as the reverse complement.
CCGCGTTCGACCTCCCGGCAGAGCCGGTGGAAGGTCTCCGCCTCGGGGCGCAGCGCGGTCCGCTCCTCGGCGCCGCCGAACAGGGTCAGCCGCAGCAGCAGCACGGCTAGCTGGTGCCGGAGCAGGGCCCGGGCGGCGGGTGCACCCCGGTGCCGGTCCGCATCCACCGTCAGCTGCGTGACCTCGCCGATCACCGCGTCCTCGTCCTCGCCGGCGAGCTGCCGGTACGCCGGCGCCGCGTCCGGGTCCACGTCCAGGCCGCGCAGCGTCGCCGCGCCCCAGCGCACCACCGTCGCGTCCAGGTGGGCGCCCACACAGCGCAGCACCTGACCGGGGCGGGCCCGCAGCAGGGTGCCGGGCCGGCAGGGCAGCGCGCGGAAGTCCAGTTCCGCGCTGCCGTGTCCGCCGGTGACCAGGATCAGCAGGTCCGCGTCGAGGAGCACGGGGCGGCGCCAGCCGGGCTCGGGCGTCAGGTCGCCGAGCGCGCCGGTGGTGATGCCGTCGGCGTCCCCCTCGGCGGGGGACAGGTCTGTACGGGTGGCCGGGGAGAGCTGACCGGGAGTGACCATCGTCCTGACGTTAACCGCCCCCTGCCCAGCGTGCATCTCGAGGCCGGCGGCGAGCGCGGGCTTGTCGGTGCAGTCACGCGCCGACTAGGTTACCGATCGGTAGCGCCTGGGTCGGCGGACCACTCCGCGGCCCCGCCGATTCGCGATGGGATGGGCATGACGGATCTGTTCTCGGTCGAAGGCAAGACGGTCCTGGTCACCGGCGGCTCGCGGGGGATCGGGCTGATGATCGCCCGGGGCTTCGTACAGGCCGGCGCGAAGGTCATCATCTCCTCGCGGAAGGCCGAGGTCTGCGAGCGGGTGGCCAAGGAACTCTCCGCCCAGGGGCACTGCGAGGCGATCCCCGCCGACCTGAGCCACGACAAGGGCGCGCAGGGGCTGGCCACCGCGGTGCGGGAGCGCACCGACCGGCTCGACGTGCTGGTCAACAACGCCGGCGCGACCTGGGGCGCGCCGCTGGAGGAGTACCCGGAGAGCGCGTTCGACAAGCTCTGGGCGGTCAACGTCAAGGCCGTCTTCCGGCTCACCACCGCGCTGCTGCCGGCGCTGCGCTCGGCAGCCAGCGCCGACGACCCGGCCCGCGTGATCAACATCGGGTCGATCGACGGGCTCCGGGTGCCGTTCATGGAGGTGTACGCCTACTCGGCCACCAAGGCGGCCGTGCACATGCTCACCCGCAGCCTCGCCCACCAGCTCGCCGGCGAGCGGATCACGGTCAACGCGATCGCGCCCGGGCCGTTCGAGAGCAAGATGATGTCCTTCGCGCTGGACGACCCTGCGTCCCGGTCGGCGATCGAGCAGCAGGTGCCGCTCGGCCGGATCGGGCGTCCCGAGGACATGGCGGGCACCGCGATCTACCTGTCGTCCCCGGCCGGGGCGTACCTGACCGGCGCGGTGATCCCCGTCGACGGCGGGATCACCACGCACGGCTGAGTCGGGCACGCCCACGGCGTACCCGATCGGTGGTAGCCGGAGCCGCGCGGACTCGGCAGATCCGCGCGGCCCCGGGGTTGCGTCGTCAGCGGCCGGCGAGCAGCCGGTTCACCGCCGTGTCGACGTCCAGGTGCTCGGCCTCGCGGCCTCGCGGGACGACGACGTAGGTCCGGCGCAGGAAGCGCACGAGCACGCTGCGCGGGACCTCGAAGAGGGCGTTGCCGTCCGGGGACGACAGCGCGAGCGCGACGAAGTCGCCGCGCGGGGTGGCCCACGGCCAGACTCGGACGTCGCCGATGCCGGCCGGCTCGTCGAGCCCGGTGACCAGCAGTTCGCGGGCGAACGACCAGCTCACCGCCTCGCCGCCGGCGGATTCGGCGTGGAACAGGACATGGACCGCATACGGGTCAGCAGGGTCGTAACGCAGACTGGCACGCACCGGCAATGCGGTGGCGTCAGGCGCGACGAGCCTTAGCGACGTCTCGACCTCTACGGTCGTCGGTCGGATGACACTCATGGACGTTCTCCCCCCGGCACCGCTGCGGAACGCGCGTGTCCCGCTTTTCCCATACTCAGGTGCTACTCCTGGCTACGCTCCGCCATACGCTGACTTCACCCAGTGGTGGGAAGGCGGTCGCAAAGCCTCCGAGAATGTGAAAATTCTTGTAGGATTTGCCGATTCGCCCAGACCGTGGTGCCGCCCGGCATCGGGTGGTTCAGTCGTCGACTTACTCCGGTAACGTCCAGTCCTCTGCAGGGGTGACGGTCCGGGGCGACACTGGGGGTGGAAATGGTCGCGAAGGGTTCCTCAATGGATCCGACGACCACGGCCGACCCGCCGAAAGGAGCGGCCCGAGCAGCCGAAAGGCGGGGGTACGGGGTGTCGACGGAGCGTTCTGAGGGCGCCTCCCGTAGCTCTTCCGGCGACCCCGGCGTGGCCGCCGCCGCACGGCGTCGCGGAGCATGGCGGGAGCGGGTGCACACCACCCTCGAGCTGATCCGCGCCAACCCCACCGGGCGGATCACCCTCAAGATCTTCATCGCGATCGCGGGCGCCATCGTCGTCACCGTCGGTATCGCCCTGATCCCGCTGCCCGGGCCCGGGTGGCTGCTGGTGATCGCCGGGCTGGGCATCTGGGCGGTCGAGTTCCACTGGGCGCGACGCCTGCTCGGCTTCACCCGGCGACACGTGCAGAACTGGACGCGGTGGGCGACCAGCCGTTCGCTGCCGGTACGGTTCGTGCTGGGCCTGGTCGGCCTCGTGTTCGTGGCCGTGGTGGTGTGGTTGTCGCTCAAGTACAGCCTCGGCATCGACCTGGCGGCCCGGGCGCTGCACTACCTTGCGACGCACTGACCCCGGGTTTTTGGTCTGGCTTCTCGATCAGGTAGAGTCATCGGCGCTGAGGGCGATTAGCTCAGCGGGAGAGCGCTTCGTTCACACCGAAGAGGTCACTGGTTCGATCCCAGTATCGCCCACCATCAATATCCGCAGGTAGGAAGCTCGTTGCCGGAGTCGCCGGTAACGAGCTTTTCTGCTATCTCCCATTACTTTGGGAGCAGTTTGGGAGCAGGGCGCCGAGTGATGCCGACCGATCGTACCCAGCGACCGTCCGAGCAGGGTTGGGCGAGGGCCCGGTGGGGTCTCGGGCTGGTACGGGAGAAGCAAGATCGGGAAGGTGGCGCCCACGGTGGTGGTCCCCCCACTCGTCGAGTCTGGACTGCTGCGTCGTGGACTTCGTCCAAGATGCCGCCGTTGAACCGGCGCTGCGCCTTTCCTTCATCCGTGGCTACATTGGACCTTGTCGCGACGTTGGTGGCGCCGGTGCCGGCCGCCCGGCGGCGCCGACGATGAGGTGCCGGCCCGGGCCGGTGACCGGTATGGGTCGGTCGCGCCGAAACGCTCCGGCTTTCTGGTTTATCTGGAACGCGCGCCCCAGCCCAGAATGTGAATCCGTGCTGGCGTGATCTTGTCGGCCGATGCAGTCATCGAGCGGGCGATCGCGGCAGACCTGATCATGCTGAGAGGGCAGCGGCAATCGCGGCGCTGGCTCGGCATCGGGTCCGGTGCCCGGTCACGCTGCTACCAGCGGATAGGGAGCATCGGACTACGGATCAGAAGGTTAGGTGTTCGAGTCCCTTCGGGCGCACAAGATCAAGAAGCGGGATCGACTTCTCCGGCAAGGACCGCGCCGCCGGGTGCCTCCGGCTCGGCGAGGTCGTCGCCACCGCCGGCCTGATCCTGCTGGCCTTCGCCCTCGCCCGCTGCGGGCCGCGCGCCCGTCACGCCGGCTTCGGTCGTTGCGTACATCGGCGCCGCGTACTGGTTCACCTCGTCGAGGTCTTTCGTCAACCCGGCGGTGACCGTCGGCCAGCGTTCACCGACACCTTCGCCGGCATCGCCCCCGCCGCCGTCCCCGGCTTCCTTGTCGCGCAATTCGTCGGCCTCGCCGTGGGCGTCAATCTCCTGGCCTCGCTCTACCCGACGGCGGGGAGGCCGCCGACCAACTGGTCGTGCCGACCGACGAGCGAGGCCAGGCGCTCGACCACCGGGCATGACCACCAGCCGGGTGCCCGCGGAGCGGACAGGCCCTATCGGTGCCTGCTCAATCCGCCGCGTCCCGCCGGCCGCTACCAGCTGCTCGAGCGCAACAGCGACCCCAACCGCGTCGGGTGGCCCCAGGTGTGACGAGGTGGCCTATCCAGGCCAACGCCGTCGATAGTGCTGGCGGTACACCTCCTCCTCGCAGTGGCAGCCTGGTGTCTTGCCTCGTGCGCTGGACCACCGGTTGTGCGGTCCGGTGAGGATCGTGGTGCGTACGACCTGGCCGGGCGCGGTGGGCGCGCCGGGCTGGCTGAGCTTGACTCAACCCCTCTATAGCGGGAGTTCCGCTGTTTCCAACGCATCGACCCACCCGCTTGACAACCCGCCGCCACCGCTACTACGCGGCATTGCCCTTAGCCGCCCTGCACTGCGGAAGAAGCTGCCGAAACGGTAATTGCGGGACGTTCAACTATTCGCATGGGGGAGGGTCTCGCTGCTGCTAATGAGCCATCACTTGCTCTGAGCAACATCATCAAACGTTTGCGTTTCCGGGTCGTAGGTCAGGCGTAGCCCGAGGTTGCGGTAGACCTCCAGCTTGTGTTCGGGCTCGGCGTGGCGCAGGGCGGTGCCAGGTCACCGAGTTCTTCGACGATGGCGATGATCTCTTCTTCGGTGATGCGGCTGATGGTGTCCGGCGGCTCGGCGGTTGCCGGGGCCTGTTCGTGTTGTTCGGCGCGTTTCCGTCGGCCTGGGTTTCGGCGATCCATCCGGCGACCACAGCCGGGTCCGCTACCGAGCAACTCCACCCCCTCGGCCTGCGCCCGGCCTAACAGCTCATCGGCGAGCGACTCGTCCACCGGCGGCGGTTTCGACGCCGGCTCTCGATCGGAGTCGCGGGGCACGGTCTTAGTGTCGGTCATCACGTGGTCCCTTCCCGAGTCGATCACGACTCAGAATCAGGCCACGACCACTTACACAGCCGATCTGAACACGCCCTGGCCTCCGCCCAGATCCACCAGCTGGGCGAACGCCTCGAAGTGCAGGGCCGACGAGCTCTCCCGGCGCGGGCGGCCCGTCGACGGCGACATCGAAGGGCTGCCGCTCTGATGCGAGAGATCGTCCCAGATTAGGGCCGCTTGGGGCGTTGAATGGTGCGGTTGTGCGGTGACGGTTGGGTGAGGGTCGTAGGCGGGATTAGTGCCAGGCCCGAGTTGGTTACATCCCTTACGAGGGTCGGCTGGTGGTGCTCCTGCCGCCCACCCCGCGGAGCCCGGCTGATGCTGTGCCCTGGATAGGTGGCACGGCTGCACGATGTCTGGCCGTTGAATTTGAGCACACCCGTCGAGACTCTGGAGGAGATATTGTAGGTAACCCGATCGTCGTCGACAGCAATCCAGAACTCATGGAGCTGATCGCTCACGAAGTCGACCTTTTCTAATCCAAGAGCCGACTGATCGCATTGTCGAGCTACCACGATGGGGCGAGGGTCCGTTACGCGCCCGGTGTCGGATTTCACAACCACGCCCGCAAGGGTTCCGGCATCTCTGATCTACTTTTGATTCTTTTGGAGGATCATGTCTACGTGGCGTAGCACTCGATTCCGAAATACCCCCCGGCCCCGCCGGGTCGTCGTTATCCTCGTTTCTGTGCTGATGGTAGCAGTAGTCGCCGCCATGGTGTCACTTGTCGGTATCGTGGCCAGCGCTGGCAAGACACTGGACGGACCCCGGCACAACGGACCCCTGCACACCGAGGGCGCGAACCTGGTCGACGCGCATGGCGATAAGGTCACCCTCACCGGGGTGAACTGGTTCGGGTTCGAGACCAGCACGTTCGCGCCCCATGGGCTGTGGACACGCAACTGGGAGAGCATGCTTGACCAGATGAAGGCATCTGGGTTCAACACGATCCGGCTGCCATACTCGAACGAACTCTTCACGCAGACCGCCCCGCCGACCGAGGGCATCGACTACGACAAGAATCCGGACCTCAAGGGCCTGTACGGACGCGACCTGATGGACCGCATCGTCAACGGTGCTACCGATCGCGGCCTGATGGTGCTGCTTGACCAGCACCGCCCGGACTCGAATGGCCAGAGCGAACTGTGGTACACCAGCACCCTCAGCGAGCAGCAGTGGATCGACGACTGGACCATGCTGGCAACCCACTACCGGGGCAACCCGTTGGTGATCGGCGCGGACCTGCACAACGAGCCGCGCGGCCAGGCGACGTGGGGCGACGGTAACGAGAAGACAGACTGGCGGCTGGCGGCCGAGCGTGCCGGCAACGCGGTGCTGAAGGCGAATCCCGACTGGCTGGTCATCGTCGAGGGCGTCGAGAAGGTCGGCGACGAACAGTACTGGTGGGGTGGCAACCTGATGGGCGCCAAGGACAACCCGGTGCGACTATCCCAGCCCGGCAAGCTCGTCTACTCCGCGCACGACTACGGCCCAGGGGTGTACCGGCAGAATTGGTTCGACGCACCCAACTTCCCCGAGAACATGCCTGATCTGTGGAAAAAGCACTGGGCCTACCTGAACACCGAAGGCACCGCCCCGGTCCTGCTCGGCGAGTTCGGCGGGAAGTCCATCGATCCCAGCACCACCGAGGGCATCTGGCAGCGCAAGCTGTTCAGCTACCTCAAGGAGCACGGGATGAGCTACACCTACTGGTCGTGGAACCCCGACTCCGGCGACACGGGTGGCGTGCTGCAGGACGACTGGAACACCATCGACCAAGCGAAGCTGGACGTGATGAAGCAGTACCAGGCGCCTCGGCTCGAGGCGACCGATGCCCGGTAACTCCAATCTCATTGACACGACGCGTGGGCGGCCCCGAACGGGGCCGCCCACGCGTCGTTTTGGCCAAGCCGCGGCGGCGTCATCACGTCGCATCCGGTGGGGCCGGGCAGGCCTGGGCCCTCGGGGCCCGCGACGGTTCGGCCCTGGCCGCGGGTGCGCTGGTCGGGCCGGGGTTCCATCCCGCCATGGCAGAGGAGCGGGCGGCGGCGCGCGAGGCCTTCGGGCTGCCGGGTGGCCGACTGGCGCTGGTCGCGGCCGGCTCCTGGGGTGTCGGTCGGGTCGAGGCGACCGCGGCGGAGGTCGTGGCCCCAGGCGTGGCGACGCCGGTCGTCGTCTGCGGTCGCAACGAGCGCCTGCGGTCGCGGCTGAACCGGGCCGCCGTGCCGGCCCTCGGCTGGGTCACCGACATGCCGCTGCTGATGCGGGCCGTGGACGTGCTCGTGGAGAACGCGGGCGGGCTCATGGCGATCGAGGGCATGACCACCGGGCTGGCGGTGGCGACCTACCGTCCGATCCCGGGGATGGCATGGTCAGCGCGGCGACCCTCGACAAGGCCGGGGTGAGCACCTGGACCGTTCGCACGGCGATCTCGGCCCGATGCTCGTCCGGCTCCTCGACGGCGACCTCGGCACGGCCGAGCGGTCCGCGGCCGCGCCAATGTTGCGCAACGATCCGGCGGACATCGTCACCCACCTGGCCACGCCGTCCGGTGAGTCCCGGCACGCCAGACCCACGCCGCGCTGGCGCGGGTGGCGGGCCGTCAACGTATACGGTTCGAGGAGTGTAGCTGCGTGGCAGATCGCGCGTGACCGGTTTCCGGCCCGTCCTGTTGCCGCACGTTGGGACGCCGAGGAAGCTGGGCGCGTGGTTGAATCCGGGACGTATCGGCGGCTGGCAGTGCCCGAGCTCGGCGACGGCCCGCTGCAGCGCATAGACTGCGGCGGGTACTGTCCGGTCGTCGCGGGATGCGCGGTGAGACGACCGAACGCCTCGGTGGTCAGGTCCGCCAGCCGCCGACTGCGGTTGGTCAGCAGCACCTGGGCCTAGACACCGCGCAGACGGTGGCGGCCGTCGGCGTCGGTTTGGCTGCGGTAACCCCAGCCCTGCATGAGATCGGCGACGGCGCGCATCACCGTCGTAACCGGCTCATCACCGAAGATCAGCTTCGCCAGGTGCAGTCGGTTGAAGTTGCCCACATGCTGGTAGTCGGTGAACCCGCCGAGCACAAAGGCAAGTCCCAGCAGGAACGGACGCACCGTGGTCTCGGTGGGCACCTGAGCGGAGCGGAAGGCTTGACGGCTGGAGCCGGCCGGCCTGGCCCAATCCCAGACGGTCCAGCCCCACCAGGAACGGCCCAGCGCGCGACAGTTGCCCAAGATGATCGCAGTAGCGTGCAGTCCAGCCCGTTTGAACCGCAGATCCTCATCGTGATGCAGGCGACCGCGGGCAGCGTCCAGCGGTTCCACCAGCCACGCCAACGCCCGCCAGGACGCGACGGTCCCTGGTTGGCCGGGATGTTCTGGCCGTCGATTTCGGCCGTCCGCCGTTGCGTCGGCGACGACGAAGTTGCAAGGCCGCCGCCCTGCCCGGTGACGTCCACGGCCCCGCCGCCGATCACAGCACGCGCGACCGGGAGGACGACCAACAGCCCGCCGCCGTCAACACGGCGCGCTTCCAGGTCAGTCTCGGCAGCCGTGGCTGCTTCCAGAATGGCTTCTTCTGCCCTGGCTCGTTCATGTTGTTCTCCCGCCCCGATGTCGTCACTGCTCAGCGAGTACGCCTATTGATCTTGCGTATGGATCTTGTAGACGGCGAGTTGAACGTTGCCCCGTTTGGCGTGCCAGATTTGTTCGCTGTGTTTGTCGACCGCCTCGAGGATCCATGACTCGCGGCCGCCGGCATTGTTGTCCGCCATCGACTGATGCATACGGTTGGACATCACGACGTAGTCGATGTTCCGCCAATCCGACCGGAACAGCTCGTCGCGTACATACGGGTCCGACGATGCCTTGAAGTGAGAGTGCGCATTCGGAAACACTGGATGCCGGTCGTGTAGCGCGGTCCAGATGTCGTCGTCCATGATGATCCGGGCGTCCGGCGAAATGTTGGCCCGGACAAAGTCGATCTGCTGTTCCTGCATGGTCGTCAGGTGCAGATGGTATAGGTCCTGGAACTGCACGTGTCCATGGGTGTCGTGGTGCAACACGTAGGCACCCGGGACGAGCAGTGCCGCCGCGACCAAACTCGCGGCCGCGCCGGCCCGGACCGGCACCGCCACCCGGGAGGCGAGATGCCCAAATAGGATACCTACATTGAGGGCGAGGAGCGGCAGTATCGGCGCGACGTAGAAGTCCAGCAGCTGGCTCCCGCGCACCAGGTAGACGGCGTACCCCAGTACGAGCAACGCGGCGACCAGGTAGCCGGGGCGGTGCGCCCGGTCCCGAAACCACAGCCACAGTACGGCTAGGACCGCAACGCTTCCGCCGATCAGGAGCAGAGGGTCCTTGGGTAACCAGCTACCCTGCATCATTTCGAGGAACACGCTGTGCCCCTTCGGGGAGGTGCGGTTCAGTTGCCACCAGATGCTGTAGAGCAGCGAGACGTGGTCAGCCGGCGGGTTGTGGCGGTCGAAGTTCAAACGGGTGGGGAAAAGCTCATGGTTGAATAGCGCGAACAGAACATACTCAGCCACCGGAACCGTCACCGCGATCCACCAGAAGCTCGTCACGAAACGTCGATTCTGCTGCCCCTTGCCTTGTCGGTGCGCCAGATAGCCGAGGGCGGGGACGAAGAAGATGGCGTTTTCCTTGGTGATGACCGAAATGCCGAACGCGAAGCCGGCGATCATCGCCGTCCCGATACGCCCTCTCCCGCGGATCAGCAGGTAGATGGCCAGCAGCAGCCAAAAGACCATCAGGTTGTCGAGCAGAACCATTCGCTGGTAGTAGATCGCGAGCGGCGAGAAATTGACGATGAACGCGGCGATGAACGCGCCCGCAGCGCTGTTCGTAACTGTCCGGACGATGCCGAACAGGAGCCCGACACTTGCCACATGCGCCACCAGCATCAGGATCCGCATGGTGCCGACCTCATTGCCGAAAGCGTGGAACCCTCCGGGCAGGACGCCTGCCCATCCGGCCATTACTATCCATCCGCCGGGTGCGTGATCATAGAAGTACGTGTAGGGAGACAACCGGCCATCGTTGACCAGTGACCATGCCTGCTGGACGTAGATGCCCTCGTCGGTGAGGAACAGCGGGTACTGGGAGAGGTTGTAGGCGTGCGTGAACAGGCCGCTGACGAGGGAGACCACCAGCAGGGCCGCGGCGGCCGGACCCCCGAGCGAGGAACGCCACCTACGGAACATCCTCGGCCTCCTTGGCCGGGCCGGCTGCGGCAGCGTCGGAGCCCGTCCGGTGGGCGCCTACGTGCTCGGTCTTCTCCCATTCCCCTCGGCGAGCCACCTGCCGCCGGAAGGCCCGAAGCGCTGCGTACGAGAGGACCAGCTGGTATGGCAGCCAGGTGACGGCCATCTTCACCACGGTCCACGGCCTCACCTTCATCTGGTGGGCGTCGGCGAACTCGTACAACCCCACGACCGCGACCAGAAAGTGCGCGAACAGGAACAGGACCGGCACGACTGACAGCATCGCCACCGGCATCGGCGCGTCCACCACAAACACCATGCACAGCGCCAACGGCAGATACAGCGCGAGCCACGCCTGGGCGTGCGGAAACGCGAGGGTATAAAGCGCCAGTGCGCGCTGCCGCCTGGTCGGCAGCTGCTTCCAAACGCCCTTGCGCAGGGTCTGCATAAAACCCTGGCTCCACCGGGTCCGCTGCGTGATGAACTGGCGGAATGTCGGCGGCGTCTCCTCCTTGGTGACGTAGCGGTCGTCGTAGATCACCCGGATGCGTTCGCCTATGCTACTTATCCGGAGGCTGATCTCCGCGTCCTCAGTGAGGTTGGACTCGTCCCAGCCGCCGATCCGATCCAGCAACTCGCGAGAGAAGAACACCGTGTTCCCACCGAGCGGTAAGAAGCCGAGCCGAGCTTGATGGTGGAGGCGGCTCTTGAACCAGAAGAAGTACTCGAGGACGTTGAAGACGGAATACCAGCTGGACCAGAAGTTCATGAGCTGAACGCCGGCCTGGACGACCTTGACTCCCTCGTTCACCATCACCGTGTTGACGATGTTCACGATGTCCGGGTGGATCTCGTCCTCGGCATCGAAGACGGCGACGACGTCGGAGTTCGCGTATTGAAGTGCGTAGTTCAGAGCGTGCGGCTTGCTGATCGGGCCATCGTCGAAAACCACCAGCCTTACGCTCGTGATGCCGTTCGCCTTGAGATCAGCGATCCTCCGGGCAGTTTGGTCGATGGTCCCGTTGTCGTCTGCGGAGCAGACGACGATGACTTGCAGAAGTTGCGCAGGGTAGTTGCTGCGAACGACTCGGTCCAGGGTCCTCGCGATGACCGCCTCTTCGTGGCGTGCAGGCACGATGGCAGTGAAGGACAGGGCTGGGGCGGCAAGTTGGTCTGGCGCCCGGCCGAGATCGTCCAGGTCGGGCTTCCTCCATGCATAGACCATCATGTAAAGCGCGTACGCAGCCTGAACGCTGAGCACGGTGGACACCAGTACCACCAAACCAAGCAGGAACTGCATTGAATACGCCTCCCCGAATCCACTTCGTGCTTGCAGCGAAGTCGACGGCCAGCAGCAGGGCGCTCACGACGTAAGGTTGAACTTCAGCAACTGCCAGACCTCCCCGCGAACCGGACATTCACAACTCGTTGGGCAGGTAGGTGTGTGTGACGGCCACCTCGGCCGCCGGGATGGGTGCAGCGAACGGCTGCATCCGCACCTCCCAGTGGAGCAGGAACAGGACGAAGCCGTTGGCCCCCGCCGCCGACGAGGCCGGGGAACCGCCACAGCCGGGAGCTATAGAGTGCCGCCGTGCTGCGTGCGAACAATGCTGGCTCGGGCAGGTGTGGGCTCATTGGAGCACCGAATTCGCAGGTCAGGTCGTTACCCCACAAACTTATCGTGTCGGGGCGCCGCTATCTCCTCCATGGCAAATTTGATCAGGCCCCGATTCAGGGAGGCCGCACCCGTTACCCATGAGGGGGTGGCCGGCCTGCGCGTGGTGGCTCGCCCGCCGCCCGCCCGGACACGCTAGCTAAGGGACGTCTCGTAACTGGGTGAAGGTGTTGCCCGTGACCGGGCTGGTGCTCACCCGACGAGGGCGATGTTGTGCAGGTGGGCGATGGCGGAGGCGGTGTCGGTCAATGTGCTGGCGGCGCGGCGGTAGTCGCGCAGGATTTTCCAGCACTTCATGCGGGCCAGGGCGTGCTCGACCTGGGCTCGGACGGTGCGGTGCTGGGCATTCAGCTCTTCCTTCCAGGCCGGTAGCGGGCTGCTGTCGCGGTTCTTGCGGTACGGGATGATCACCTCGGGGTTGCCGCGGTAGCCGCCGTCGGCCATGACCGGCCGCCCGTCCAGCTTCTGGTCGATCCCGCTGGTCCGGTAGACGATCGTGTCGTTGCGGTTGCCTGGCTGTGGGTCGCCGAGGGCGATGACGAGTCGGGTGCTGGCGTCGATGGCGACCTGCAGGTTCGTCGAGTAGCGGTAATTCTTGCTCGGGGCGGCCAGACGGTGGTCCCGGGTCGGGATGAGGGTGCCGTCGACGATGGCAATCTGGTCAACGGGCCGCCGGCGGACCGGCGCCAAAGCCAGCAGTGGCCCGAATCCCCAGATCCCGGGCGACCTGCGCGATCGGCTTACCGGTCTCCCGCACGATCCGCCCCGTCACGGAACTCCCGGTCGAACCGTCTCCTCGTCTCAGCCATGACCATCTACCCCCTTAGGTCCGGCCTCCACGCTAACGGGGGAACCTCAGCTCGCGCCGCCGTTCGTGGAATGGCTCATGGGCCTACCCGCCCACTGGGTCACCGACCCCACGCTAGGCCCTCATCGCGGCCCTGCCCGAGTCGCTCGCCACCAGGAGCACCGCCAGCCCGCGTTCGGTGCTGACCGACTGGCACCTCCATCCCATGATCCTGGTAGGGCTCGCGGGGCTCCTTTTGAACCAGAGCGCCTTCCAGGGTGGGCCGCTCGGCGCGCCGCTGACCCCGTTCACCCTGGTGGAATCGGTCGTCAGCGTGATCGCCACCCGTACCGCGTTGCGCGAGACGCTGTCCGTCCACGGACCACGCCCCGTGATCGAAGTCGCCGCCTTCACCGCCTTGGCGGGCGGAACCTGGCTTGCCGGCACCGGTCGTCAGTGGTGCCACCAGTGCTGATCGCGCCAGCAGTCTCGGGCCTGGCCGGTCACCTGGCTGATCCACTGGCGGAATGTCCGTGAGCGCCGGCTGAAGGACCGTGCCCGCAGGCACGGGCGACGGGGCCGACACTCGCCGGCGACGCAGCCAGGTGAACGCCGCCGCCACGAGAAGGACGGGCAACGTTCCCAGGAGCGCGCCGGCGAGCGCGGGCAGGCTTGGCTGGACGCCGCCCGGCAGGACCAGCAGGACGAGGGCCACCGAACCGACCGCGACAATCCGGCGCATCGCAGCGCTACGCGCGGCCGCCGCCAGTGGCACGATCGCCCACAGCAGGTACCACGGATGCACGACCGGGCCGGCGATGACGACCACCGCGAGACACAGGCCAAGCGCGGTGACGGGTCCAAGCCGCTCGCTTCGCCGCCACAAGGCCAGACAGAACCCTGCGGCAACGACAAGACCGGCCAGCCAGACCTTGTGCCTCGTCTCTTCGACGCCAAGGCCGCTCACGTGGTGCAGCACGGTGCCGATCGCCCAGCCCAGGTCCGTGGTGAGCGACATCCAGGTACGTGCGTGCGTCGGCGTACCCAGGGCCTGTACCCAGCCGAAGCCGGCTCCCGCCAGCGCCGTGACTGTCAGCGCGGTAACGCCCGAAACAGCAACGGTCCGGAGTGCCGCGCGCAGGCGCGGCCGGTGACCGTCCAGTTGGTGCGCCCAGATGGGCACCAAAAAGGCAATCGCCAGCGCCGACGGTGCCTTGACGAGCGTGGCGAGCGTGATCAACACGACCCCGATCGCGGGCTGGCGCCGTAGCGCCACGACCAAACCGACGCACATCAGGCCCAGCATCAGCGCCTCGTTGTGGGCGTCGGAAATCAGATGAAGCAGCACGAGGGGATTGAGCACGCCCAGCCACATCGCCGCCGGCGGGTGCACCCCGCAGTAGCGGGCCAGCCGGGGCACCGACCACACCAACAGGCTCACACCCAGCAGCGCCAAGAGACGCATCCCCAGGATGCCGGCCCAGACGCCACCCTCCGTCAGCTGAGTTACCCCGGCGGCGAGGTTCAGGAAGACCGGACCGTACGGTGCCGGGGTGTGCTGCCAGATCTCGGGCACATTCACGGTGAGGGGACCACCCAACGCCGCCGGCGCCACGCGGTACGCGTCCAAGCCGGCGGCTGTCATCGCGCCCTGGGCGAGATAGCTGTGGACGTCGCCGCTGAAGATCGGGATGGTGAAGGCAAACGGCACCCCCCACCATGCCGTTGTGGTCGCAACCTCGCGACAGGACGGGCCGCCGGAGGTGCGGAACAGCATCCCGATGCGCCACCACGCGAGCAGGAGCATGGTGAGCCCGAGGTAGACCACGGACACCGACAGCACCGTCGAGGCGCGCAGCTCGAGGATGACCGGCAGTTCGATCGCTACCTCGCCGAGAGGCCTCACGCCCGCCAGCAACCCGCCCACCACGGTCACGGTCGAACCCACTACCCCGAGGGCCCGGGAGGAGGCCAGGTCAGATGCCGAGGATGGCGGCGGTACTCGATCATCCCGACGTTTCATGGCAGCGTTACGCAACACCATCAGCAATCAGCACCATTCAGCCGGGCAGTGATCGCCTCCGAGAGGCATTTTCGCCACTGCTGTCCCCACCTATGGCAGCCCGCGTCCCGGTCATCCCACTTGCGGTCGGCAGAGATGGCTGCACCCCATGAATCTAGCCTTTCCAGCCGCCTCAGCATCCGTAGAACAATGGGTGTGTCTCCTGTTACGGAAGTAAGCAACGGCGACCGACGAGGCGACACCGTGGTTAAGGAGCCGGGAAAGGTTGAAGAAGGACGCGCTGGTCCGCGTGGGTCCGCCACGTCCAGACACAACGCGCACCACCCCTATTCGTGGCCCGTACCAACCGATACTTCCCGGTGAGCAGAGGGCGGCGGTGGTCGAACTCAACTCGGCTGATTAGGCCAGGCAACTCGCGGTCTAGAACCAACGCCGTTCAGTTAGGGCCTGCAGAGAAATAAGTAGCGGATTCGCGTTCTGGTGGTCTGTGATGTGGTATGGGCATCGTGGATTGGACGGAAGATCTGCTGGCCGCGAAGTTCCAGGTGCTGTTCCCGCATCTGGATGAGCGGCAGCGCCGTCGGCTGATGGGGGCCGAGGCCCGAATGCTTGGTTATGGTGGGATCAGGCTGGTGGCCCGGGCGGCCGGGTCGCGGAGAGTACGGTGTCCCGTGGTGTGTCCGATCTGGAAGCTGGCGGGGAGCCGTTGGGTCGGACGCGCCGGGCGGGCGGGGGCCGTAAACGCATGGTCGAGCTCGATGCACGCCTGCGGCCGGCGTTGCTGGCCCTGTTGGAGCCGGACATGCACGGTGATCCGATGTCGCCGCTGCGGTGGACGACGCGCAAGCTGTCCGCCGAACCGCGGGCCTAGGGTTGGCGGATCTCGGCGGACACGGTGGCCGACCTGCTGCGGGCGGAGGGCTTCAGCCTGCCGGGCAACGCCAAGACCATCGAGGGCAAGCAGCACCCGGACCGGGATGCCCAGTTTCGTTACATCAACGAGCAGGTCAAACAGCATCAGGCCGCCGGTGACCTCGGTGGTCAGCATTGACTCGAAGAAGAAGGAACTGGTCGGGCCGTATCACAACGGCGGCCGGGAGTGGCAGCCGCAGGGCCAGCCAGTCCAGGTCCGGCAGCCACGACTTCCCGGATGCCGAGTTGGGCAAGGCCATCCGGTACGGGATCTACGACCTGGCGGGGACACCGGCTGGGTCAACGTCGGCACCGACCACGACACCGCCGCGTTCGCCGTCGTCTCGCTGCGCCGCTGGTGGGAGGCCATGCCACCACCGTCTACCCGCAGGCCACCAGACTACTGATCACCGCTGACGCGGGCGCCTCCAACAGCTACCGCACCCGCGCCTGGAAGAGTGAACTGGCCGCCTTCGCCGCCGAGGTCGGACTGGAGATCACCGTATGTCACTTCCCGCCGGGTACCTCCAAGTGGAACACGATCGAGCACCGCCTGTTCAGCCACATCTCCATGAACTGGCGCGGTAGACCACTGACCAGCCACGAAGTCATCGTCAACACGATCGCGGCGACCACCACCCGCACCGGTCTTCGCGTGCACGCCGAATTCGATACCGGCCAGTACCCCAAAGGGGAGACGGTCAGCGACGCCCAGATGGCCGCCCTACCCATCGTCCGCCATGACTGGCACGGCGACTGGAACTACACCCTGCGCCCCGAACCCACCCAACCAGGCGCCGAAGAGCCGCCACCATCGGCGCATCGGGCCGACCGCCGTGACCTGTCCCGGCTGGTCCATCCCGTCGTGACCGGGATGCCCACAACCGCATGGGACGACCTGCTCACCCGGCTCGCCGTTCCCCGCGAGGCGCAAGGCGCAGCCGACCTGCACAACCGACGCGGCGGCGTCCGACGCTTGCCGCCAGGCACCGGACGCCGACCTCGCCTCACCCTCGCTGACCGGCTCCGGGCCACCGTGCTTGACCAGCGACTCGGCATGCCACAACCGGTGATCGGTGACCTGTTCGACGTCTCCCGCATGACCATCAACAACGCCGTCCGCCAGACCCGCCAACTCCTCGCCCAGATCCGACACACCATCGAACCCGCCAACGTGCGCCTCGCCACCCTTGCCGACCACGCCGCTAGGGCAGGCCTCGACATCACCGCAGAAATCGAAAAAGCGTGTTGATCCTCTGCACGCCCTAACTAAACGGCGTTGTTGTGCCCTGAACGACGAAGGAGCTTGATATGTAGGCAGAGCTGCGGAGTTGATGCTGTGCGGGAGATGAAGGTTTGGCCCTTCGGAGCCGCCCACTCGGGGGGAGGCTTCAAACCACCACATGCTGCGTTGGCTGAAGACCGTCGTGGTGAGCGATGTGGAAAAGGCGCACGAGATGCGTCAGGTGGGGATCAGGAAGGCGATCGTCGATGAGGTGTCGTTAGTTTACGAGGTGGCATCGAAACCGGGGTATCCAATGCAATCCCGGGATGAATCTGGCGGGTTCCCGATCTGCTGGCCAGGTGGTGTCCGGCATGGATGGCGACGTGAGCCTGGTCTGCTGCTCTCGTATGGAACAGGGGAAGGCGCGTTCGGATACTGCT